>JALZVV010000108.1 GCA_023299935.1 Dokdonia sp. | reverse complement strand
CGTGCATTCTAACGCAGCCGCTCCCTCTGGATTATTCAATAACAAATTGGATAAGGCTAGGGCCTGTTGATCCATCGCTCCACTTTCGGGCACCCCTAAAGCCGAATAACCCAAGCGTCCCTGATCTTGAATCGTGGTATAAAACCCCTTATCTTCTATTGCGATACTAGCCATGGGTCAGGTAGGATGATTGCTTAAATTCTGTTAATGACAGTTGGGATAACTCCTCATGTTCTTCTAAGGTGATGGCCTCAAATCTTATCATATCTCCGGCTAGAAACAAGCTGGCTTGGGCTGCAGTTGCATCAAATATGGATATGGGGCAATGCCCTATTACGTGCCACCCTCCAGGACTGTTCTGTGGGTAAATTCCCGTTTGCTGCCCACCTATGGCCACACTTCCTGCTACTATTTCTCGCGAAGGCACTGCTTTGCGAGGGGTATGCAATTGCTCATTTAATCCTAATAAATATGGGAATCCCGGCAGGAAGCCTAAGAAATACACCAAGTATTCCGGCTGGGTATGCAATGCAATTACTTCTGCTGTGCTTAGGTTTTTGGCTTTCGCCAAAATATCCAAGTCTGCACCAAACTTCCTATCGTAACACACCGGAATGCGAATACGGCGTAACGATAATGGTGGTGGAGTGTCATTACTGTTTTCGCGCAAGTATAGTCCTACGGCTTCTATATTTTTTGACGTAGCTTTCAAGTTTTTAAGAAGTAATTCTTGATAACTGAGAATCACTTCGCAGTTGAATGCCTTTTCTAACATCCCTTTTATTGCACTTAGTTTAATAAACAATGCTTGTGATGGCGCCGCATCAAACTGTATCAAAATGGCGTTGGAACCATATCCTTGTATGTTATAGATCTCTTGCATCAGACAAACTTGATTTGATGCTGCGCTGCCTGTGCGCTAAGATATTTTAAAATCTCCAAAGCCTGAGGCGTATCGCCGTGAACGCATAGCGTATCCAGCTGTATGGGGAGTATGCTGCCATCAACACAATGCAACTGTTCTTGAACTACCATCGCTTTGATATGCTGCAAAACCTGACTAGGCTCAGTAAGCAAGGCATTTTCTTGTGACCTGCTTACAAGGGTATAATCTGGATTGTAATTACGATCTGCAAAACCTTCTACCACGATAGGGAGTGTATCTTTTGCTAACTCCGCAATCACCGAATTATACGGCACGTACAGCGCTAAGCTATTGTCTACCTCACTAACAGCTTCAATAATTACTGTGGCCGTTGCTGCATCTATAGCTGCCTTATTATATAAAGCGCCGTGGGGTTTAACGTGATACAATGTACCTCCTTGACTTTGGGTGATGTCCTGCAAGCTTTTGATTTGAGTCTTGATACTGTCTTTGAGTTCTTTTCGCGAAAGCGATAAAGGTATTCGTCCAAAGTTGGCTTTATCCTCATACCCAGGATGTGCCCCTATTTTTACCTTATGCTTTATGGCTAATCCTACTACTGCTTTCATTGTAGCCTCATCACCAGCGTGTGCACCACAAGCAATATTGCAAGAGCTCAGTAAAGGCAATAATTGAGCCTCATTACCTACACCCTCGCCTACATCACTATTTAAATCGATAGTTTTCATTAAAGGATTCCAAAAACTTTTAAAATACTCCGTAAGCCTAATCCTAGGACTATGAGCCATATCACGATGCTCAGCACATTTTGTGTAGTGGTATTGGTATACTTCCCAAGCAGAGATTTTTTATTAGCCAGCCATATCAAGTAGCCCGCAATAAGCGGTAAAACAATACCATTTGTTACTTGGGCAAATTGGATAATCGTAATGGGTTTAAAACCTATAGAAGAAAAAATAATTCCTGCTAATAGTACCACCAGCCAAACCATTCTAAATGGCGTACTTTTTAAACCACTCTCCCACCCCAAACAGCCTTTAACCACATAGGCCGCTGCCAATGGTGCTGTAATGGCAGAAGTTAATCCAGCTGCTCCCAAGCCTATCCCTATAAAGTAAGTCGCATAGTCCCCAAATAATGGACGTAAGCTTTGGGCTAGGTCTGCTGCATTATTAATATCAGGATTATTAATCGCAGCTGCACAAATAACGATGCACATAGAAACTAATCCGCCTAAAATGATTGCCACTCGGGTATCTCTTTTTACTGCGGCAAGGTCTTCTGGTTGTTGCCATTTTTCACGCACTAAAGAGGCGTGCAAAAACAAATTATAAGGTACAACCGTAGTCCCTACTAGTGCCATAATAGTTAACAAACTGCCTTCTGGAATTTGCGGTAGCAAGCTACCTTTGAGAATTCCTGAAATCGAGGGTTGAGTAACGATGGCTGTAATTACAAAGGCCAAACTCATCACAATAACCAAACTCACCAGTATGCGTTCTAGCAGTTTATAGCTCCCTATGTATAATATGATTCCGGCGATTAGGCCAATGAGAATACTCCAATAATTCAATGCTAGTCCAGCGATATTAACCGTGCCAGATAATCCCAATGCTTCTAAGCCTAACACACCGCCGCTTATATTACCTGCTTCGTAAGCACCATTACCAATACCAATCGCACTTAAAATAAGTCCTATAGATAGCATTCTTGCTACAGGATGGGTAGTATATGCTCTAATAACTTTAGATAGACCACTTCCCGAAATAAGCCCAATACGCGCTGCCATTTCTTGCAAAACGATAGTGGCTACAATAGATAATACTAAAGCCCACAATAAAGAATAGCCATAAGTCGCCCCAGCGAGAGTGCATACCGTAACCGTTCCTGGGCCTATAAAAGCAGCTGCGACCAAAACACCTGGTCCTGAAATATTAAATCTTTTTTTCATTACTCCTCCAATGAATTCAAGGCATAAATAGCAAAACTACCTAACCAGTGCCCACCTTCATAACTATCTCCCACGATATTGGGGAGGGAATTATTAATATGGTCTACCGCGACTTGTTGCAAATGCGCAAACTCCGGGATATCCTTAGCGATATAATTTAAGCTCCACGCTCTAGAAAAATTCACGCCATCCAGATGTACTAGTTTCCCATCACTGCGATCAGATACCGTACCCACGGTCATTGTAAAAGAGGCATCTTTGAGTTGGGGTAAAAATTTATCAATCCAAATCGCAAATTCCTGCTGTGATAATACACGTTTCATTAATGCAGCTTCTTCAAGACAAGGGGATAAGAAGTCAAAACCACTAGGTTCCCAGCTTAGCGGGCAGCCTTCGTCTGTCATATAAAAATCTTTTGCCCGCTTGCTAATTGCGTTTTGTAGGGAGGTATGATTTACACGTAGGGCATAGTCATAAGCAAAGCTCAATCCAAAAGCGGTATTGGTATGTTCACCTACGCGTATTGGGTAGTTTAATTTAGGTAAGAAATCTAGATATTTGGCGACCATAAGATCGGTAAGTGGTTGCAGGTTTGCTTCCAATTCTCTCGCGATGGGTGCATCCCATTGCTTGAGTTCTTCTGCGAGTTTGAGTACCCACGCCCAACCATAGGTACGTTCATAAGAACTATTATGTTTATTATCAAAATAAGCCGCTTCTTGAAGTATGTTTTCTTTAGACATACTTTTAAGGAGCCACTCTTCTGTTTCTTTCTTGCGCTTTAAATCTGGAAACTGTCGCAATAAACTCACAAGACTCCAGTGGCCGTGCACTGCAGAGTGCCAATCAAAACAACCATAAAAAGTAGGATGTAAGGCTTTGGGAGATTGCAAATCGTTGGCATCGCCTAGGGTTTGTCCTAGTTTATTAGGAAACTCTGTACCCACACAAGCAAGAGGCAAGTCGGCTAATCGGTTGGCTTCTTCTAGTTGTAATTGTGGCATATTCTTTAATTCAAAAGGAGTCGATGCTGTTGCAGAAGTGGTGGTATTTGCTTCTTGCTTGCAAGAAAATATGCTCAAGCATACAAAGACATAAATAAGATATTTCATAGTATTCTATTCGTTTTTAGGGTCATTCTTAATATTTTTCAAGTCCATTTTTACCCCAGCCAGCCATCTCTATCGAGGCTGCGATATTGTATGGCTTCACTTATATGAGTGCAGTTTACGGTTTCGGTACCCTCCAGGTCTGCGATGGTACGGGATACTTTCAGAATCCTATCGTAGGCTCTTGCCGATAAATTGAGGCGTTCCATAGCGTTCTTTAAAAGCGCTTTAGAGCTTTCATCCATAGCACAATACTTACGTATTTGTTTGACACCCATCTGAGCGTTGTAGTTTGTTTTCTCGCTTTCGCGAAAGCGTTCTACCTGTACTTCCCTAGCCTTAGTCACTCGCTTTCTTATGTCTACGCTAGACTCGCCCTTGGTCTCATCACTGAGCTTATCAAAAGGCACAGGCGTGACCTCAATATGGATATCAATCCTATCCAAAAGCGGCCCGCTTATCTTGCCCATATAGCGTTGCATCTCTGCTGGACTACTGGTCACGGGAGCGTCTGGGTCATTAAAATAGCCACTAGGGCTGGGATTCATACTCGCCACAAGCATAAAACTGGATGGGTAAGTCACCGTAAATTTTGCTCTAGAAATCGTCACTTCGCGGTCCTCAAGCGGTTGCCTCATTACTTCCAAAACAGAGCGTTTAAACTCAGGGAGTTCATCTAAAAACAGCACCCCATTATGTGATAAAGAAATCTCCCCCGGTTGAGGATAAGTCCCTCCGCCTACTAAAGCAACATCTGATATGGTATGGTGTGGCGACCTAAAGGGTCGTTCACTCATCAAGCCTTGGTTGTCTTTTACACGACCTGCGACGCTATGTATTTTAGTTGTTTCCAATGCTTCGCGCAAACTCATAGGAGGCAGTATGGAAGGAAGTCGTTTAGAAAGCATAGTCTTCCCACTTCCTGGAGGTCCAATAAGGATGATATTATGACCGCCTGCTGCAGCTATTTCCATACAGCGTTTTATCGACTCCTGTCCTTTCACATCTGCAAAGTCAAATTCTGGATGGTCTAGGCTTTTATAAAACTCGGCACGAGTATCAATAATAGTGCGTTCTAGAGGGATTTCTTTATCAAAAAAATCAATGACTTCACTTATATTTTCTACTCCATAAACTTCAAGGCCATCTACGATGGCCGCTTCTTTAGCATTTTGAGTGGGCAATATAAAACCTTTAAAGCCCTCTTCTCTGGCTTTAATCGCAATAGGTAAGGCTCCTTTAATGGGTTGTAAGCCACCATCTAGAGAAAGTTCTCCCATAATGATATACTCGCCTACGTGCTCGCCTTTTATCTGGCCTGTAGCAATTAGGATTCCTGTGGCAAGCGTGAGGTCATAAGCAGAGCCTTCCTTACGCATATCTGCCGGAGACATATTGAGTATTATTTTTTTACCTGGAATTTTATAACCGTTATTCTGGAGGGCAGCCGCAATACGGTAGTTGCTTTCTTTAATGGCATTGTCTGGCAAGCCCACGAGGTGATAACCCACCCCTTTATCTACATTTACCTCAACCGTAATGGCAGTAGCATCTACCCCAAAAACGGCACTTCCATAAACTTTAGTTAGCATATAAAATCCTTTGCTTTAAATGTAATGAGAAAAAACAGAGTTACAAAAAGTGAATTGAAAATGCAAAGTATTCTAATACAAAAGCATCCAAGGTACTAATCGTACGTTACGATGACCTCAATCATTTCAAAATTGTCATTCTCATCAAATGTGAAATAATAATACTTTGTGGGGTTTTTAGAAAAATATTCTAAATAAGGATAATTATTTTCATTTGTTTTCAAGACATCAGCTAAGTTGTGATTAATGAGAGTAACCTTTATTAACAATACATTTTCTATCAATTTAGAAAAAAAGAAAACATAATCTCCTCGCTCATTAAAATTCTCTAACGTCTTTTTCAAGGGAAAAGAATCTCGAACTACAAATTTCTTTTCAAACTCTTTAAATTGCTCTTTAAATTTCAATTCATTTTTATATGATTGATCTTCTTCTTTTTTAAATAACTCGTTAGCATACCAAACGATTCCTCGGGACGATAGTGAATCAGATATTATTACTGATTTACCATCGTATTGTTTATCTACAAGTTTGTTGTAGGCAATTTTTATTCTTGATACATCAGGTTTAGAATATGTCTGTTTTTGGGCAAAACAGCGAGAATAAAAACTTAAAAGCAGCAAGGTTATTAGAAAAGAAAAATATTTTTTCATAAGTGTAATCGTATTTCCAGAAAACTATCCTCGTAACCTCAACAGTAATGGCAGTAGCATCAACCCCAAAAAAGGCACTTCTATAAACTTTAGTTAGCACATAAAATCCTTTGCATAAAATGTAGCGAGAAAGTAGATGACAACAAAATACTAATTAAAGTGTTTCATAGTTTTTAAGAGTATCTTTTTATAAAAGGGGCAAATGACCCCTCCTTAAGAATCCTCATTAAAGTATCTTTAAAGTCATTAATCAACAAATGATTTGTTTAGATTAGTATTGTAGAAGTCTTTAGCTCGTTGTATAGAGTGTTCAACGGCTAACTAGATTTTCTACATTTTTTAGGGGTGAAAGGCATCTCTGCATTGCAGAGATGTTTTTCTATTTTAGGCCCTGTCCTAATTGTATTTTGGAAGAATATTTAATTCTATTCTCGAACTGTGATACACTTTATGAGTTTCCTTTTTGAAGTCTTCTTTTTTTGCTTCAAAAATATTATCTACATAGGATTGCGGATTTAAATCGATTAAAGGAAACCAAGTACTCTGCACCTGAATCTGGATCTTATGTCCTTTTTTAAAGGTATGCAATACATCTTGTAATTTGATAAACACCTCATCTTTTACATTAGGAACAAAAGGCTTTGGTTTTTCCATACTATCTCTAAA
>JALZVV010000107.1 GCA_023299935.1 Dokdonia sp. | reverse complement strand
TCTATAAAAGGATATATCCACGCATACCCCTTTAATCGTGAGGCTAATGGATCATACATCGCAAAGCTCTGAGAAAAACCCTTAAGGTCTAAGAATTTAAAAAAACTAAACACGATAAAAAACAAACCCATAAAACTCAACATCATCTCCTTTACATTCCAATGGGTACGGTGCAATAATACACTTGCAATAGCGATATAACCCAAGATTAAAAATAAAGGTTTGAGCTTCTTCCATTTTGAGTCTGGCAAGTTTGACTGATCTAGCGCTGTTGTCCTTACAATAGGCTGCTTGCTATCTGATTGTAAACGTACTGTATACTTAGCTGGCAATATATCACGTAATATTGCAATATCCAATTTATTACTGGAAGAAATCACTGCTCTTTCATCTTCTAAAGAAACGCTTACACTAGCCACGGTGTCCAAGCCTGCAATCTTTTGCTCCACGCTCGTTCTACATCCATTGCAGGTCATTCCTTGAACATGAACTACGGATTCCATTCGTTATGATTTTTCTGATTCTTCACCATGATGTTCATGATGATGCTCTTCTTGAGCCTCTTCCAATACTTCTATTTCGCCCCAGTCATACACGCTTAGCGAACTGCTTTTATAATTTGCGATATACAGTCTTCCATCTTGAATTAAGACATCTGTAGGCTTATTTACATCGTCTTTTAATTCTTGCAAGAAATTACCATCTAGATCAAAAACCAGCACTCTGTCATTTTCAAAATCAGTTGAGAATACCTGCTCTTTTGAGACATAAATGCCTGTGGCGGCATTCATATTTTGGTCTTCACCTATGGTTAATAAATGCTTTCCTTCTTTAGTGAATTTTTGAAGGCGATTGTTATAAGCATCTGCAACCCACAGGGCGTCTTGCGTTATTTGAACATCTGTAGGATAGTAAAAATCACCATCAGCCTTGCCTTCTTTCCCAAAAGAAATCCACCAGTCTTTATCGAGGTTGTGCTTATTATACAATATTCGATTATTATAAAAATCTGCAATAGCAATTTCATTTCCATTGATATCTGCACCTGCTGGAGCATCCAAACTATCCTGATCAAAAACTATAAAAGGCAAAATATGCTTTGAATCATTTGTATTATAAATCATTACCTCATCATTACCATACTGCGGTATGACAAGTTCTCCATAATCGTAAGCAATATGCATCGGTCTGTCCAGAGAGTCTATACTTTGGGTAATCTTACCTTGCTCATTTATTTTAACCACTCTAAAATGGTCTCCATCAGAAAGCCAAAGTCCATCTGCAGCAGCGGCAATGCCAATAGGATTCACTCCGTTTACCGCAATACTGCTTGTATACTTCCATCCTAGCGGTTTGGCCTCTTGAGCACAGCCTACTAGCAAACTTATTGCTAATATCCCATAAATTAACTGTCTCATACTACTGCTCTAAACGTTCGTAATGACAGCAGGCAGGAAGGTTTTTATAGGCTTCTGACGTGGCTTGATGTGCTTTAGTATCGTGACCTGCCATAGCAATCTCCTTTTGAATACCGTCTATCGTGGTTTGACTCTTATCATAGCTTACCTTTAGCTGCTGATTTTCTTTATTCCAAACGGCAGTAGTAACCCCAGGAAGGGCTAAGGCAGTGGCTTCTATTCTTGCTTCACACATACCGCACTGGCCCGCTGCAAAGAGCTGCTGACTTACCACGACACTTTCTTTAGATAAGACGGTGGTATTCCCGCTAGAAGTTTCGATTATACCATTAGCACGAGTGATTTTTGCGTCATTAGGGGTATAACCTGCTTTTTCAACCTGAGCGATTACAGCATCCATTTGTAGTGCTTTTTCTGAAGGATAGAGAAAAGAGAAATCCCCTGTTTCAATATCAATCGCTACTTTTTTTATCCCCTTAAATTCCTTGAATTTCTTCTCTAATCCATAGGCACAAAATGGACAGCCTAGACCGTCTACTTGCACTTCAAAGGCATCCATGCTTTTTTGGGCTTGTACTGTTAGGGTTCCAAATAGCAGTATCATTGTTAGTGTTATTATTTTTTTCATTTTTTTTGTATTTAAAATGTATAGCGTGTCCCAATAAAGAGACTGTAATTTAATTCTCTATTGACTGCAATATCCTGAACTAATGGCAACTGCAGTGCCAAATCAATAGTTATATTCTTCAAAGCATATTGCACGCCTTGTGCATATAATAATTGATACCAATCTCTTTCTGGTACCAGTATACTACTGTATTCAAAGTACAAGTTAAGTTGTTTATTAGGATATTGTGGTTTTAATAGCGGTAACCCAAAACCTAACTTAGCTCTAAAATCATCCAAAGTACCATTAGGGAACCAGTTGTACCCTACCTCTGTTGATATACCATATTTTAGAGTTTCATAACCCGATACTATTCCATAATATCCCTGGTACAAACCTGTACTGATTTCCATAATATCTAATTCTTCTCCAGTAGGTAAGGTCTGAATCGTTTTTGCGGTTATACGCCAAGTCTTACCCGTTCCATCTTTTCTAAAAAATTGATATTTTCCTAACAGTTTAATATCTGCCAGATTAGTACCACTACCTAGGTCGTTAAGATTGTAACTTACTAACGGTATATGCACCGCAACTAGGGAGTTTGAAGTAGGCAGATAATGCAACAGTAAGGGTGCATAAAAGATATCTCCTCTTTCATTATTTCTAAATTCTAATAGTGTTTTTGTGGTAATGCTTTTACCGCCCAGCATAATAGGTTTATCTCCTGTGATAGGTGGTCCTTGGGAATACGCTTTCGCGAAAGCGAAACACATTATAATTGCAATAAGATTTTTCATGTTTAATTTTTTACATACAATAAAAGGTTATGCCCATAAAGAAATATTTTCCTTATGGTAACTTATAAGTATGTAATCAAATCAAATACGTCTCGTACAACTGTTGTAAGTCCTGCCGAATATCTGGCGGGTCGTGATTGCCTAGGGCGATAAACAACGGAGTTACCTGAATACATTCTGGGCAAAAGACCTGCTCTTCTGTAATAATCGTCTCCCACTGAAATTGAAGCCCGTTTTCAAAACTTTTTTTAAGCTCATCCTGACCTACAATAACAATATGCTCATTCTTGCAACAGGATTTCTTACCGGAAAGCCTGTCTTCTGGAGACATAGCCATTTCCATACCGCACGTTTTTGCCTTTGTATTAATAGCAACATCTACCAGTATTGACCCGCAATAATGCTTATCTATAGTAAAGGACATTGTGGAAACTAAGACCACAAAAGCCATTAAAAGGGATGATGATTTGTACAAAAACGCTTTCATATACTTACCAAAGATACTAAATGACGGGGAGTTTTGCTTTAATGATGTGTTAAAGAAGGGTGTCAATACTGTCTATAGCTCAATTAAACCAAGATAAATTGGGTCCTTTGATTAAGGTTGTTGCTATATGCTTACTTTTGCTTTAGCGCTACTGCTGTAATACATTTTATGGAATTACTAGAACTTTTAGGTTACGCCTGTGCACTCATCATAGGGATTACCCTTGGATTAATAGGTGGCGGGGGTTCTATACTTGCAGTACCCGTACTGGCTTATTTATTTTCAGTAAATGAAAAGGTGGCTACGGCCTACTCTTTATTTATTGTTGGGGCTAGTGCATTAGTAGGAGGTGTAAAAAAACATTTAAAAGGTTATGTAGACTGGCGTACGGCTATCGTTTTTGGGTTACCGGCGATTATAGGAGTTACCCTTGTACGCCGTTATGTTGTGCCTGCCTTGCCCGATATTCTGTTTACCATAGGTGATTTTGAATTTACACGAAGAATGGGAATGTTTGGGCTCTTTGCAGCCTTAATGATACCCGCTGCATTTTCTATGTTAAAAAAGAGAAAGGAGCGTGCACCAGACGCTCCTAAGGACATTGCTTATAATTATCCTTTAATTATACTAGAAGGCCTACTAGTGGGGGCGCTTACGGGAATGATAGGTGCTGGTGGTGGTTTTCTTATTATCCCGACTCTTGTTATTCTTGCAAAAATGGAAATGAAGGTTGCTGTAGGCACGTCATTAATCATTATTGCTTTTAAATCCCTTTTAGGTTTCTTTCTGGGAGACGCCCTCACCATAGCAATCGATTGGACTTTCTTAGGGCTTTTTACGGGCATCTCTTTTGTGGGAACCTTCATAGGGAGCTATTTGAGCAACTTTATAGATGGGGCAAAACTTAAAAAAGGATTTGGTTATTTTATATTAATAATGGCTGCATTTATTTTTATTATGGAGTTCTATATAAAATAATAAATTAGGTAAGAACTTCAAAACTAAAATCCTAAACTAGCAGTATTAAAACAAGAGACGCAAAACAAAATTATTGTTATGAAAAATTTGATTGGAATAGATAAAAAAAGAGCTGAGGAGCTCAATAAAAATTTGAATATATTATTGGCAGATTATCAGCTTTTTTATCAAAATCTAAGAGGATTACATTGGAATATCCAAGGAAAAGAATTTTTTGAATTACATCTAAAATTTGAAGAATTTTACAATGATGCCGTTGTTAAAGTAGATGAAATTGCAGAAAGGATATTAACCTTAGGAGGTGAACCATTACATACTTTTACAGATTATCTTAAAACATCTACCATAAAAGAAATAAAAAGTGTGACCAAAGGAAAGGATGGGGTCGCACACATACTGAGTAACTTCACTATTCTTATTATCCAAGAAAGAGCGATTTTAGACTTAGCCGGAAAAGCAAATGATGAAGGGACCGTGAGCTTAATGAGTGATTACATCTCTCAAACAGAAAAGACCTTGTGGATGCTTAATGCATATTTACAATAGGAGTAGAAGCACACTCAATAGCTAGTCAATATGATAAATTCATAAGCCCCTCAAATTCTTAACAAATCCTTTTATTATATACTAATCTAGTATAACATTATCTATCTAAAATTGCTTTTATGATGCGTCGTAGCCCTTCTTCTAGGCGCTGTCTTGGGCAAGCGAGGTTTAATCGTATATACCCATTTGCATTAGCTACAAACATATTACCCCCTTCTAGCAGGACTCCTGCCTTGCGCGCAAAGAATAAGGTTAGATTTTCATCTTCAGTAAAATAATGTCGTACATCTATCCAGGCTAAATAAGTAGACTCTGCAATTACAAAATTAGTATGTGGCAAATGCTCGTCTAGCGCTGCTTTTAAATATTTAAAATTGTCATCTAGATAATCTATTAGCTCATTTAACCAGCTATGCCCTTCTGCATAGGCCGCTTGTGCCGCAACGATACTCAATGGGTTTTCTACTGGCAAATAATTCTCTTTATAGGTTGTTCTTAACGCATCATTAGGTATAATAATATTTGCAAATAAGTTGCCCGCTAGATTAAAGGTTTTACTGGGCGCCATACAAGTAATAATCTGATCTGAGTTTGGAAAAATACTTGCCATAGGTATAAAAGAGGCGTCTTTGCGCAGTAAATCACAATGAATCTCATCTGAGATTATTGTTAATCCATTTTCTAGACATACATCGCCCAGTTCTTGCAACTCTTCTTGACACCATACCCTCCCCGTAGGATTATGAGGATTACAGAAAATCCCTAAAACACATTTTTCATCAGATGCCTTAGCCCTAATATCATCCATATCCATAGCATACTTCCCATTTATTTGGATTAAATCAGAACATACTAGTTCTATTCCATTATGATCTGCTCCGTGCTTAAAAAAGGCATAGGATGGTGTCACGATTAATACCTTTTCATCGGGTTGACAAATATGACCTATTAAACTATATAAGGCTGGAATTACTCCTTTTGCGTGCACTAAATGCTGGGTGTCAAATTCCCAGTCATAGCGATCCATACACCACTTCTGAAAAGCTAAAGGGTAAGCCGTGTCAGCCACCATAGAATAGCCCAACAATGGATGCTCTAATCTGTTTTTCATAGCAGTAATAATTTCTGGAGCTATTGCAAACTCCATATCTGCTACCCACATAGGCACAAAATCACTTTCGGCATAATTACCCCTTAAATCTTCATCAGGATCAAAGAGATAACCTCTATAACCTTCTCTCGACATGGCATTGGTTCCGTCCCTGTTAATGATTTCATTAAATGAGTATGTAGTTGTAGGCATCTGTATTTATTATTAGATGGATATGTGGTGCTGTTTATATATCGCCTGGTTTGAAATGGTTTGAAATGGTTTGAAATACGCTTTCGCGAAAGCGCAATCTATATCAAAAATTTATAATTCCAATATAGATTTTATTAAATCATTGCTTAGAAACTCATCTACTATTTTTGAAGCTTGGATAGGAGTTTGTGATGGATAGGTTTGAAAGGAAAACAACCCAAAGAAAAACCTTGCTTACTGCCTAATGAACTTTTGTTTCTAACTAGTCATAAAACAAGCTGGATAAGAAAATTGCAATGATGCAATACGCCAAGAATATGACATTAATACTAAAGCTCTTTGCTAACTTAATATATACTTTTGCCTAACGCTTAAACTAGTTCAAAATCTTAACTCGAACAGCTTCAGACTCTTTCTTTAACAATGTTTCTGGTAAATAGGTAACCTTAACAAGTTTGCCGGTGTTATAGAAAAATAGCCTATATCAGTCCTCCAAAAAGGATATGACAGGCTAAAAAAGCAATTACAGAAAGAATAATCCCTGCTAAAAAAACATTAAATGATCGTCTTAAAAGTCTAAATTTCCTATCCATAGTTTTACCTAGATGGAAGGTGTCTTTAGCTATAATCTTGTACAATTCGTCTCCTTCATTCATTAAGGCAATAACACTCTCTACATACTCATTCTCTTCCATATTCTGAAAATTACCGTAAAACATTAGATTCCGTGCTTTTTCACCTCCATGAATTAATTCTGGGCGCGTTGCAAATATCGCATAGGCTATTGAGACCAAATTTGTGGCCAATAAAAGTATCACCGGATATATTAAATGTGGGTCTGTACCAAGCTGACTCATTACTGTACCTAAAACCAATGAGAGAATAAGAGCATTAATAGAAATCAAAATATTAGATTTTGTATCTATCATAGTATTCAAGGTATACTGATTTTTAGAAAGTAACCTAAACAAAGTTTCCACACCTCTCTCCGCCCTAGGAGACACTTTTGCTAACTTCTTTTTTAATTGTTTTAAGCCTTCTTTATCCACATTTAATTCTTCCATTAAATATTGATCTTCTACTTTTTGTTTTTGTTTTTCACTCATAATAGACTATTAAAAATTTCATGTTGCGAACTCAGTTCATTATTAGTATTTGTGACATATTTATTTTCTTGCTTAGCATCAATTACCCTACTCTTAATTTTATCATTAAGCTGCAGTGTTAATATGCTCTTTAACTTTACTGCTACATCTGAATCTAATATAGGAGTAATGACCTCAATTCTGTGATCTAGATTACGTGTCATCCAATCTGCAGAGCCAATGTAAATTTTTTCTTTCCCTCCATTTCCAAATATATAAACTCTTCCATGTTCTAAAAATCTATCTACAATACTTGTTACTTTAATGCGCTCACTTTGACCTTCAATTCCAGAAACTAAGCTACAGATACCTCTTATTAATCATCTAACTTTTACGCCTGCATTATTTGCTCTGTAAGGCAATTTAATCATTTTTTCGTCTTGAAGACTATTAAGATTAAGAGCGATATAAGCATCCTCCCCAGCCTTAGCCATTTTTAGTTCTTTTTTAATGAGGTCTTCAAAAGTTGATCTCGTTGTAGATGGTGATACTAATAATTCCTTAGTCTTAGGGAAAATTAGTTTTCGTTCTAATACTTGAAAAAACTGTAAAATCTCAGATGTTATCTTTTTTTTGGATGTTAGTAAACTAAAATCAGTATATATAGTAGCAGTTTTTTCATTGAAATTACCAGTCCCTATATATGCATAACTTTTAGTTGTGCCCTCCTGCTTGCGTTCTATATAAAGTATTTTAGAATGTACTCTTATACCTGGGCAACTATACTTTACGCTAGCTCCATTTTCTTCTAATAGTTTGCCCCACTTAATATTATTCTCTTCGTTAAATCTAGCTTTTGTCTCAATAAATACAAAAACTTCTTTTCCGTTTTGGGCAGCTTTCAATAATGCTTTTGCAACGAAGGAGTCTTCAGAAACTCTATACAAAGTAATTTTTATTCTACTGACAAATTTATCTTTAGCAGCAGTTTTTATAAACTTTAAGACACTATCATAGGACTCATAAGGAAAACACAATAATTGGTCTTTCTTATCTATCGTTTTGAAAATATTTTTTTTTGTATTTAACTCTTTATTCTTTATTGGAGGTAAGGCATTAAAAACCATCTCATTACTGCCCACACTGGGGAAACGAAAAAAGTCTTTAAAATTATGATATGACCCTCCTTTTATAATATCTGTTTCATTAATATCCCGTGTTGCCTCTATAGCTTTCAAAAGCTTTTTAGGCATCAATTCGTCCATTAATGCTCTCGTTACTTGACCAGTTATTCTGTTGGGTAACGCTTCTTTGATTTTCTCAAGCAAGTCGCCAGAATACTCATTATCTATGTATAATTCAGCATCTCTTGACACCTTAATGGAGTAGAAATTTACTTTATACTCTTCTGATAAATGTAATTTGAGAACATCATCTACAAAAACAATACACAATGATTGGTCTTGAGTAGGAATCTCTATAAAACGAGGGGTATTACTACTTAGTCTCACCCATATTAAAGAATTATTTTTTAATCTACCCACGAGATATAGTGCCTCATTTTCAATAAAATCACTAGACGCATCCAATACTGGCTTAAAATAATGCTGTACTTTTTTATTGTATGCTTTCGCGAAAGCTAAACCATCATCATCAAGCTCCTCAGTGTTTTTAAAGAAAATATTTTCCTTCTCTAAAGCAGATATTATCTCATCAAAAAATATTTGTCCTAATTCTTTTTGTTGAAGATTAACTTCCTTTTTTATTTTTGATAAGAGTCTATTAGGTTTGGTAATAAGCTTTTTTCTTAAAGGCTTGTCTAGTTCTTTTATTTTTCTAATTGCAGAGACACGAACTTTAAAGAATTCATCCATATTAGATGAAAAAATGGCTAGAAATTTCAAGCGTTCAAGTAATGGATATTTTGCATCAGCAGCTTCTTGGAGTACGCGATGATTAAAGCGTAACCAAGACAAATCTCTATTATATATTTGTTTTGTAATTAACTCCATAACTATTAAATTTTTAATCGCACACCTGTTCTCAGGTATAAGCTATTATCATTATCGAGTTCTCTTAATTGATCTCTACTACCATCTCTTAGCTCAACTCTATTGCTTAAAATATAAGCCGCTCTAGCATAAAACTCAAGATGGTCTATTATATGCCATTCATATTGCAGGCCGCCTACTACTAGAGACATGTTTATGCTTTCGGCAATTTCTTGATTATTTATAAGGACACCTTGCTGTAGATTTGAGGTAAAACCATCAAGTTGCACAAATAATTTTAATCTATGTATTTCGGATACGCGATATTGAATATTAGTTTTAGGTATTCCAAGATTATAAGACCATTTCTCCCTAAACTTTCTGTAGTAACTAATAAAAGGGAGTGGAAAAGGAAATCCTCGATTCCCAGAATAAGAAGCTCCTACTATTAATCGCCAAGGTTTAGTAGTAGTATTTTTTGTTTTGTCCTTAATAAAAACAACATCACCAGATATAACTATGTCTTTAATACTTAAATCATCTGCAGTAAGGTTAGAACTCAAACCTGGCGTAGCCCTTATTCCTAATCTCCAATCGTTTTTAAGGGGTTGTGTATATCCTATGTTCAAATCGAGTAATTGAAAATCATTGAGTTCATCTTCATTAAATGAACTGTTTTCATCAATAATAACCTGTATATTACTATAGTCCAGTCCAAGAAATAGATAAGCATCTTCCTTCTTTAATTTAATTGGATAATTAAATAATGCTCTTATACGATTAAACTCGATAGAAGAATTGCCAGCAGGCAATATTGTATAGTCTATCCTAGCTAAATCGCTTAATTGTGAATAGCCATGGGAAGATCCTAAAGCTAAAATTATGATTAATATAAACCGAATTTTCATCATTTTGTTTTATAAATCCTCTTAGCTAAAAGCCCTATTGAAAGCCCTTGGACAATGATTGAAAACAACACCACAATATAGGTAATATGCAATATCAAACTTCCAGAAAGTGATTCACTCAAACTTAGCGCTAGTGCTATAGAGATTCCACCTCGTAATCCTCCCCAAGTTAAAATCGCAACTGTTTTTATAGGTTTTTCTTCTTCATGTTTCAATAAGGAATAGGGTAAAAGCACAGATACAAAACGCGCTAGCACAACAATGAAAATCGCCAGAGTACCTAATAAGATATAGCCACTATTATAATCTAATAAATGAATGGCTAGTCCTATTAAAACAAATAAAATACCATTAAAGACATCATCTAGAATCTCCCAGAAAGAATTAATTGCTTTTTGAACCGCACTCTTATTTTCATTAATATGTATTTTATTCCCTACAAATAAGCCTGCAACTACCATTGCTAATGGAGCTGATATGTGTAACATAAACGCTCCAGCAGTTCCTCCCATAACAACGGCAAGAGTAATCATTACTGCTAGTTGAGGGTTCTCTTTTAAGGACTGAATACCTTTTAATCCTAAAAAGCCAATTAGCAATCCATATACTAATCCTCCTACGGCTTCCTCTAGAAACAAGGTTCCTATTTCGGCTCCTATTTCGGCAGTACTGTGTTCTCCTGTTGCTGTAGCAATTAATAAAATTCCAGAAAAAACTACCACTCCTATACCATCATTAAACAAGGATTCTCCTTCAATTTTGGTGCCTAAACTTTTGGCAATATTTGCCTTCTTTAAGATTGCCATCACGGCAATAGGGTCTGTAGGTGATATTAATGCTCCAAATAAAAGGGCGTGTATAAAAGGTAATTGCAAACCTATTAATTGTGCTACAAAAAAGGTTAAGCCACCAACAATAAATGTAGATATTAAAACACCTAAGGTTGCAAATAATAAAATTGATTTTTTCTCTTTAGCAAGTGCACTGAGATTAACATGTAATGCCCCCGCAAATAGTAAAAAACTTAGAATACCATCCAGTAGTAATACTTTAAAATCTGCATGTAAAATAATGTCACAAAAAAACTTATAAAATTCTGGAAAAATCGATTTGCTCAATGTAATTGGAATAATCAAGAGTAAACTTAAGATCATTAATCCAATGGTAGTTGGCAGTTTTAACCACTTATAATTTATAACGCTAAAAAGCGCTGCAATCGTAAATATGACACTAAAAGATTCGAACATTCTAATTTGATTTTGTGTTAATATATTTCCCTACAAAGACACCAATAACAATTGCCAAATAAAATTGCCCTATGATATTCATAACCAGCGTGAGGGATTGCGCGGGTGAGGTAAGTGGGGTAATATCACCGTAGCCAACAGTTGTGATACTAATAAAACTAAAGTAATAAAAGCTATAACCGGAATACCCATCTACTAAATGAAATGAATTTGAATCTAATAAATGAACCGCTTCAAATAAAATTCCTCCAATGATTCCCAAATAAAGAAACCCTAATAAAGGGCCCAATATAAATTGCAGGTTCACTTCCTTAATTTTTAATAGCTGTCTAACAAGAATGATACAGAAACACGCAAAAAGCAAAAAAGACAGCACTAATCGCCATGCTAAAATTATGGTAGAATTAGTATCTGATAGCTCAAGCCATATTGCTAATAAGGTTAGAAACCCAATGGCGTAAGTAGTTAGTTTAGCTACCTTCATAGACGCAATTAATGAGCTGCCAATAATTACTAGTGTATAATTTATAACAATAAGATATGCAGAATTAAATCCACTTATTGCAATATAAATGGGTGTTAATAGAAAATTAAACACACTAAGGAGTGCAATGAGATATTTATATTTTTTTAGAGTATCCAAAATAAATTGATTCTGCTTTATTTTTTAGTCCATTTACTTTCAATTTTACACCCACTACTGCGCAGCAAACTTAAAATAGGGCAACGCGCATCTACTTTGTTCCCCATAATTTTCACGTTTTCATCTGATAGCTCTCCCGACACATAAGCCTTTAATCGTACGTTTTTATAACTTCCATTGGAGTTGTCTGACTCACCCATAAAGCCAGAAAGGTCCAGATCAATTTCTATTTCTATATCAATTTGTTTAATCTCCCAATTAAATTCGCCAGCTACAACTTGTGCTTGCTCGTTTTGACAACCAGCTAAGGATGCAATAAAAAATTGCATTGGATTTGGACCAGTATTTGAGCCTCCATCCTCAATAGGTTCATCTAGTTTAAGGGTCCATTCTGTATCAACTATAGTCACTTTAGTGGGCCATCCCTTACCTTGTGCTTTTGCTTTGAAAGTCTCTAAATGCGTGTTCTCCATTTCTAATGATTTTATTTGATTATTTTCAGCCAAGTCCGGTTTGGAATTTAGGCTTCTATAGATTGCTTTATTTCTAAAACGAAGCTACTAATTTTAATACTTTTCTGCTTCTCAAAACTTCTATAACAACCTGGTCCCCTTTATTGAGATGTTCGATCTGCTTTTTTTATTGCCTAGGTCGTGAGGCGCACTGCAGCTTATGCCTTGCATACTTAGGATAAT
>JALZVV010000106.1 GCA_023299935.1 Dokdonia sp. | reverse complement strand
AGCTAGTGTAGACAAAATCGCTTTGGCGGAAGCAGAAAAATTAAGACTAAAAGATGAGTTTAATACTGCTGTAAGTACCAGCCAACCCATCATTAATAATTTTGATGGCCTGATGGCTCGCATTGATGCGATGAAAGAGCTGCCTTGGCTACCGTCCCTATTTATTTTCTTGCTTTTCTTAGCCATAGAAACTGCTCCTATTTTCTCTAAGCTTATATCGCCTATGGGAGAATATGATATCAAGCTGGCAGACCACGAAGCGACTATAAAAGCTTGGAGTGCACAAAAAGCAGCACAACGCCTTATCCTAACGGAAACAGACCATATTCTCAATGACCGTATCTACACCGATATCGCAAACGAAGAAGAACTCTATAATTACAAAAAGAAAATGGCTAAAGAAATTATGAAGCGACAGCAAGACGCCTTCTATAGGCGACAGACTAAAATTCTCGGTTAATGCTTATAACACTTAACCTATGTTGAAACGGCGGACGTAATTGTTCGTCGTTTCTATGTTAAGAAAGTTTGAAAATACGTTCAATTCCTTCGGCAAATTGCGCTGTACTTTCTGGTACAATAAAAAGAAGATAGATAAAGAGATTATTAAGCGCCAGCAAGACCTTTTTTATCGCAGGCATACAAAGATGTTGGAGTAGTATAATCGCCTATATAAACTTCCAAGAATTTTGCCTCTTTAGCAAATAAATAAACCATCTTAGTTGTTGCCGGTAATAATAAGGTTGTCCCTTTTGTAACGACCTCAGTTTTATTATTTACTGTGACCGTAGCACAACCTTCTGTACACATAAGTATGACAAAAGAGTCTAAATGCGCATACTCTTTTGTGAGTGCGCCAGAAACATTAAGATTATTAGTGGTAAAATAATCACATTGTACTATAGGTGTAGATTCATTGGTTATTCCTATGCAGCTGTTTTTTGTGGAGGCTCCAGTTATTTTTGTGGCTCTTATTGCCTGGTCTATATGCAATTCACGAGCATTACCCTGTGTATCCTTACGATCCCAATCGTAGACGCGATATGTAATATCTGATGTTTGTTGTATCTCTGCCGCTAGAACGCCTGCGCCTATAGCATGAACTTCTCCTGCAGGTATAAAATAGGCATCTCCTTGAGCAACTTTTTTTGCGTTAAATATGTCATATACATTCTCTCTAGTTATTGAAGCCAGCGCCTCTGTACAGGATATGTCTTGATTAAGGCCCACGATAATTTCTGCGTCTTCATCGTGATCCATGATGTACCACATTTCTGTTTTTCCAAAAGAGCCGTGCTCCTTATGAGCCATCTCATTATCAGGATGCACTTGAACAGAAAGGTTAGTACTCGCATCTAAAAATTTAATAAGCAATGGGAATTGATTTCCAAAATTTTCATAATTTTCTTTACCTAAAAATTCTTCTTGAAATGCGGTTCCTAATTGACTTAGTGTCATCCCTGCATATCTCCCATTTTCTACTAGAGATTCTGATCCCTTAACTCCAGATATCTCCCAGCTTTCTCCTACCTTATCACAAGTAGTTTTCTTATGTAATACTTCTTTAAGCTTCATTCCTCCCCAAATTTTTTCTTTTAAAATGGGTTCAAATTTGATTGGGTATGCTTTCATAATATATAGGTTTCTATAGAATTATTTTTAAGCGGCTATCGCTAGATCGAGAGAAGAAGATTCTAAGGAGAAATCTGCGGGAGATGCCGTGTTTAAAGTGTTAAAAAAAGCAAAAACGTTATAGCTTAACCAGATAATGGCTAGTCGCATTGGGATTTGCACAGCATCTTTTGCTCCTAGCTTGGAATCGTCTACATGAACCCATCGCATAAGTGGTTGCTCAACAATAAATTGCATTGTTTGCTCCTTACCAAAAGCCTTTTTTAACCTTAAGAAAATCTCTACATCAAAAAGCCATTTACTTAAAAAAGCATCTTGATAAACTACTGGCACTATACTCTTCTTAAATACTTTTGCTCCACATTGTGTGTCTCTAATAGGTAAGCCTAGTATAAATAGGATGAACTGTTTGATGGTTTTAGAAAACAATCCCCTTAAGAAATTGCGTTCTATTTTTCCTCCACCTCCGCTATTTCTAGAACCAAAGACTACTAACTTATCATCCCGTTCTAGTGTTTTTACCAAGTCTTTAAAATCTCTAAAATCTGTAGATAAGTCTGCATCCATAAACCCAATGTTAGAGATGTATTGTAAATTGTATAAAAAACGAGCCCCTGCACGCACGGCTGTTGCCTTGCCAGAGTTTTTCTTTACATCTACTATACTTATGCGGTTAGGCACAGCCTTTTTCATTGCTCTAAGCACGTCTAATGTATTGTCCTTACTCCCATCATTTACAAAGCACAAATGATAGTCACTATTTTCTTGTATAAAGCTTACAAACGCTTTCTGATTTAGTCGCTTCCCTTCGTTATAGCAGGGGATAATAATTCCTGTTTTCATTGTTTCTATTTTTAATTTATCACTTAATTACAGGACAAACATATCTCCAACACGAAGGGATGGAAGGAGTTTTTCGATGAGTAGCGCATAGCTTTCGACCAGATCCATTCGTCTAAGGATGTACCATTTATCGAATGAAGTATCTTTACATTGCAAGATTAAAAGGTATCTTTTCAAACCCCAATATGCAGTCTAGAACAAATAAATATCTGGTAACGGCCATCCTCCTCGGAATGATTTTCCATGGGTCTGCTATATTCTTTACACTAGAAAGAACTTATGATGCGCTTATTCATTTATTCTTTGCAAATCACTATACCACAAGTTGGTTTGAACCCTGGAATTACAGTTGGTACACAGGATTTACCGTTATGGGATATCCTCCTCTCGTACACCAAGCTATTGCTGCACTGTCCTATATTGGAGGTCTCAAGTTTGGGATGTTTACTGTAGCCTTACTAGGTGTTTTGCTTTTTATTACGGGTGTCTATCGATTTACGCAGGTTCTTATACCTAATAAAAAAGTAGCGGGATACGCGGCCATTCTAGCAGTTTTCTCCTCTTCTTTTGTAGAGACGCTGCACATTTTTGGTCAGTTACCGAGTATCATAGGGATTTCTATACTAATGCACGCGCTGCCCGAGATTTATCTCTGGCTCAAGACAGCTCGTAAAAGCCATCTTTTTAAAGCGCTTGCCTTACTTGCTGTTACAGTAACTTCACATCACGTGACCCCTATATTTGGAATGGTGTTTTTTATCTTTCCCCTCATTGGGATGGTAGTTATGGATGCTGCTAGAGAAAAAGTAAATAGCAATAAAGAGGTGACTTTTTACGCTTTCGCGAAAGCTTTATACACCCACCTCAAACGCATTGTCATTTTTGGAGCTTGCTCCCTTATTCTTATTATAGGGTGTATCCTGCCCTACTGGATAAACACTAAAAATAATCCGATAACACAGGTGCCTATACCACACGGTTCACGAGACAATTTTCTTGAAGTGACCTCATCTGGTCTCGTGTTTTTTGTTATCCCCTGGGGAATATTATTGTTTCTATTGCCGTATTTCTTCTATAGATATTTTAGCAAGCGATTACTGTTTTTTGGGATTTCCTTTACCCTTCTCCTTATATTAGGAACGGGAGGAACAACACCTATCCCGCTTAAGATGCTAGGAGAGAATGCCTTTAATATCCTAACCTTAGATCGCTTTACTTTATGGGCATCTATTATGGCATTACCTGTTTTTGGCGAATTTTGTTTTCGTTTTGTAGAGGGTGATTATAAAGAATCGCTACAACACAAATGGGGTACTTTAATACATCGATTGTCTGGAGGATTTCTAGCATTCCTATTTATATTTATTGCCATTTTTACAATGACCTTAGGGAAGTTTAGACCCAGCCAACCGGATCCTATAAAAATGACACCCATTGTAAATTTCTTAAATGAAGATGAACATTATAAATGGCGATACTTACCGCTAGGTTTTGGGGATCAAATGGCGTGGCTTTCTGCACAAACTAAAGCGACTACGGTAGATGGCGATTATCACTCTGCAAGACGTCTTCCAGAGCTAACAACAAGAGCTGTAGAACGATTAGAAAATTCTAAGTATAGAGGTATCGAAGGGATAGGTTCTTTGCAACAATTTCTTACCGTTCCAGAAAAGTACCATCTCAAATATGTATTCTCAAATGATAAATTTTATGATCCGCTACTCTACTTTACTGGATGGCATAGACTCAGTTTACTAGAAAATGGGATTATGGTTTGGGAAAAAGCAGGTGTAGCTCCTTTACCAAGTGTTTTACCCAAAGAAGAGGTAGCGCTGTCCTTAAAACTACTTTGGGGGATTATTCCTTTTCTAACGGTTATCATTGCGCTACTACTGTATCTAAAAACGCTATGGAAACGATCTACTGAGCGGGTTAAAAAACTCCCTCAATATTATGATTTTAAACAAAAGCACAAAAAAGCACCTCAGTTACTTTACAGTAGTTCACTCTTATGGACAGCGGTTCTAATTATTTTAATTACTGGAGCAGGGTATATCTTCTATGTAACAAATACTACCCAATATGCTCCAGAAAATGTAGTAAAAGCTTATTATGACGCGATAGATTTTAAAGAGTTTGAACGCGCACATTCCTATATCGATCCAGAAAGTGACAAATCACTATCCCAGTTTATGCTCGAAATCTCTGTGTCTGATGGTCTTTTGAGTTCTTACGCAAAGTTAGATAGCATCTCGGTCCTAATCAAGCATAAAACAGACACAACAGCTCAAGGTGTGGTACAGTCAAAATGGGTGACTCCGCTTAAAGAGATATATACCCAAGACCACCTCTACCTCACTAAGAAAAAAAACAAATGGTTTATACTACCACAAAAAGTAGATCCAGATATCCCACCAGAACAATTGCTTATTCAAAGTGGCACTACCTATTATAATCACGGTAAACGTGCTGTAACCTCTGAGCAAACTTTTCACGAAGACGTATTAAAACAACCCGTTGTAGAAGTACTCTCTGCACGACTTGTGCAACGAGATAGTACCTATGCGATTGTAGGAGAAATCCAAAATGTAGATAATATCCCTGCAGATATTGCTGTTACTGGAGCATTGTACACTCAAGATAACAAGGAGCTTGCTCGTTTTAATGCAAAGGATGTTATTAAACATAAGTTGTTACCTAAAGAAACAACCCCCTACCGTATTAATTTTGAAGGCACCGCCTGGTCTGGTGCAACAGAAGAAAAACCTACTGTTTTCAATCCTAGTATGTTTACAGAAATTAACCTTCTAGAAACTCCCATACATTTTGAAATTCAAGTTGCAGCAAATGTTGCAACTACAGATCTTCATCAAGCTGTCTCCCTTTCAAAAGTGCAACAAGAAGGAAATTTAATTACTGGTTTTCTGTTTAATCCTAGTATGCAAGAAGCG
This sequence comes from Dokdonia sp., assembly GCA_023299935.1. Classification (GTDB taxonomy): domain Bacteria; phylum Bacteroidota; class Bacteroidia; order Flavobacteriales; family Flavobacteriaceae; genus Dokdonia. The sequence continues at coordinate 1,879 of JALZVV010000106.1, read as the reverse complement.
ACCATTCCACAGCTTTTAATAGGGTATTACAACACTCAAAAAGAACTGCTCTGGGTAGAATCCAGATATCTAGATGAAAGTGTACGCCAGCAACGTAAAAGACCATTTTCTGAGACGCTCTATACTGCCCATTTACCTAGCAAACTCAACTCTGGACTTGCTACTGCCTCTGTAAATGGATTACCTAATCAAAGTATTTCTGATAAAGTCGTTCCCAACCGAAACGATGCAGGAACAAATACCGCTTTTATTAAAATAGAAAACAAACCCTATGCGTATATTAAGATTATTACAAATACGTATGTAGGCAACCCAAACTAATGAAGAATCATAAAAACATAGCGGCTTTTGTATTGATTATAGGTAGTATGATCAGTGTGCTTTTTCTTTCCTTTTTGAAACCCAGTGAAGAAAAACAGGAGCTTGAGGTCTCCTTCAGTATAAAAAACATTACAGATACCATTGTCTCTTCTTCGGGAAGAGTCGTTCGCCTTAAATCCTCTGATGTAACTCAAGAAAATGAGGTATACCTCATACTTTCCGGCACTTATGGTACTATTGTTCTAGCACCAGATACAAGCTCTTGGGGAACTTTTTTTAACATCCCACCTGCGATAACTAAAAGAGCGGGAGTCGTAAGTTATTTCCTTGTGCAAAATGAGAAAACCATACAAGAAGGGACTTTTACCCTCTTTCCAAATACTCAAGAATTAGGAGAGTTATCCAGCTATCTCGGCCCTAGAAGCATCTTAGCAAATAAACGCGACTATACAATGCTGGTAAGTATCCCAACAGATGAACTAGACAATATGCTTCCAGACAGTACTGTCGTACACCTTAAAAGCCAGTTTAAAAATACTATAACCACTACAGATCATATTCTAACTTCAGGATTTGTTTGGAAACGTATCCCCGCGCCTTTACAAACGGGTCGTATAAGTACTGGCAGTACCTTGCAAGATCATTCATCTCGAGAACTTGTGGCAGACATATTTCCAGATGTAGCACAGGACTTTACCATCACCTCAACAACTAATCACAGCTATGCAGACGGCAATGAGATTATCACCTTTGCGACGTCTCAGATCAAAGATAGCCACGGTAATATAATGACAGATGGCACCTTGATTAGCTTTTCTATAACTGACGCCTTAGACAGCTACTGGCAAGTAAATGCAACAACTGTTAATGGGTACGCTTTCGCGAAAGCCCTACACCCACAATCCCCTGGGACTTGGACAATAAACGCAGCTATTACAGGTATCGCTCAAAGTGATAACTTAGAAGTTACATTTCTGTCAATCCTAGAAAAAATACCATATACTACCTCTAGAGACAAACGTAAAATTACTGTTGGCCCACTCAAGAGTTATTTAGGTCAAATTGTGCAGGATGGCATTGAAGTTACCTTAAGTGTGAATAGATTTGATTACCGAGAATTACAGTTATCTAAAGACGGTATGGCCTATTTCTATATCTCTAAAGAAGCATATCCTGATGGCCCTGGCCGGATTACCCTTGAAGCATTAGGCAGTTCAACAACAATAAAAGCCGTCCTAGATTGAAAAAGAATAAAAGCCTATATCGCATCGCAATCATTGCTGGATTTATTCTTATAAATGCAGGTATTTTATATGGTATAAGCCAAGTGATTGCTTATCTCAATACAGGCGCAGATCGATCAAAAATGTTACACTTGGATGTGGCTAGAGTAGATCGCTATATTCCAGAGCTTATTTGGGAAGTTATGGACAATCCTGGAAGGCCTATGGAAGAAGCCAATCTCTTAAAAATAGAAGAAGATTACCTCGATGCGTGGCATACAAAAAACACTGCTTTTTTTACTGGAAATGACACAGGTATTTTTGACCACTTTACG
>JALZVV010000105.1 GCA_023299935.1 Dokdonia sp. | reverse complement strand
TGGTGTGCTACCTGCAACTAAGGGATCTATCTCTGCCCCGTGATCAAATAATAATCGTATTATAGCAGCATTAGCATTTTCCGCAGCATAGTGCATTACGTATTTTCCAGTTGAGCCTTCTTTATATTCTGCAACGAGGCCTTCTTTTATTAAAATTTTAGCGCAATCTGTACAGTCATTTTTTACAGAAGTAAGGAGTAGATCTTGATCTTTTTCTTGCACGACAGCACCACTAGAAAAAAGTAATTGCATCGTCTTTGCCGCATTATTGGTCACTGCAGGCTCAAGCCCCACTTGAGGATTTGCCCCTGCCTGGATAAAGATATTTGTAAGTGTGGTGTTATTGTGAACGGCAGATGCTCCTAATAATTTATCTGAACTGGTATCAGCCCCTACTTCGGCTAGTTTTTGAACTACGCTTAACTTATTTGCTTTTGTAGCAGGCATCATCCCATCATCTGCGTTTGCTCCAGCTCCAAGGAGAGCATTTACGATTTCTAGGTTTCCATTAGTAGATGCTTTTGCTATATATCTTGCGGCACTTGCATCTGCATTAGATGCAATGGCTTGCTTAACATAGGATGCGTCATTCTTAGTAATTGCCCAATCGAGTAATGGATTAGCATCTGCTCCATATTCTAAAAGTAAAGCAGTCGCTTTGCTCTTTCCGGCATTGGCTGCAGGAATAAGACCTGGACTAGGATTTGCATCGTTAGTTAAAAGTAAATCTAACATCTCTAAGTCACCACTTTTTGCCACATTTACCAATTCTGCATCAGGAGAAGCCCCATTATCAAGCATAATACTCACAAGCTCACTACTTTTTGCAGTTACCGCTTGTGTTAATCCCACTTTAGCATCTGCTCCAAACTCTGCGACAGCCCTCTCAACCAATTGATTATCTTTTTTCTTAATACCATACTTCATTGCATTTGTGGCATTACCTCCTTTTTCTAAAGCTGTGTAAACAACGTCTATCGCATTTGCTTTAATACTAGCGTCCATTGCATAATTTGCACTAAAGTTGTAATCCAACATCTTCTCTGCAATTGCAAACTTATTTTTAGACAAGGCTTTGTCAAACATGGCGTGTGTAAGTGAGAGGTTATGATTGTCTAGAAGATCATTAAAGAGTTCTGTTTTACCAGTATCTATGGCCTTTGTTGCCATATAATCTTTATTTGCTCCCGCATCTATCATCGCAGTTACGAGGTCATCATTATTTTTACCTATTGCCTTATCTATTGCATAATTAGATATGCTTGGAGCTCTATCTAAAAGGCTTGTTACCATACTAATGTCAGAACTTGTACTTTTTGTAATTGCTGTTTCTAATGCTGTTCTCCCTTGTTTATCTGTGGAGTTGAGATTGGGGTTTTGATCTAAAACAGCTTCAAGTAAGTAGGAGTCACCAGACAGTACAGCTTCTTGTAAGGCTGTTCTTCCTGACACACCCTTTGCATTTACATTTGCTCCTGCACTAAACGTTTCTTTAAGGGCATCTTCATCAACCTCTTTAAGAGCGGCAAACATAGACTTATCTACCGCAGTCAATGTGGTAGAAGATGTCGTTCCAGATGATGGTATACTTGTTGAAGTAGTAGTAGCACTTACACTTGATCTAGTAGGAGCGCTAGTTGCTTGTGCATTAGTTGCAAATACATCAGTCCCTCCTATAGATAATTTAATTTTGCCTGGAGACATTACTTTAAAACTTAAAGACTCCTCACCTGAACGCGATGTACCAGAGAAGCTTTCAAAAACACTGCCTTCTTCCTTATCTAATTGATATACGTTATTACCGTAGCGCACTTGTAAGTCGTGATCTACACCATTGGTAAATCGCACACTAGAATTCACTCCTTCTATATTCCAATTCCCGATAAGGTGGGTTACATCTGCTCTTTTAGAATTTACTAAATCACTTAAACTTCCCTGTATTTTTTTAAAGGTTCCCACTTGCCCTCTATCATTTCTTACAGCAAGCGTCGCATCATTAACTTTATATAAAAGAAAGTTTGTGCCCTCATAATTGGTATTTCTAGAACGAACGGTTTGCATAAATGCTCCTCTTGTGCTTTCCCAGTTATAATCTCCAGGAAGAAACTCAGGATAGTCTCCTACTCTGCTATCTCTTTTATATTCTTCGTCATTGTCATACTTTTCGATATGAATTCCTTCGGCTGTTTTGGTAATTACATAAGCTCCAGTCAATCCGAATCTGTCAAACTCATATTTACCCGAAATATCTGGCCCTTTATAAACTTCAGAAGAAGGAGTATTTAAAGTAGCACCATTGCACACAATCGCAATTAAAGTAAACAGTACGATGAGTTTCATTTTTGATAGTAGAACTAATTTCATGACTTTCTATTTTGATTTTATAAATAAGTACAATACAAATCTATAGCCAATCACGAATGACTTCAACCACATATTGATGTGGCTCTGTTTCCTGTAACATCTAAAATGAGTGCTTAATACCTGCCTACTAGATGTATATTTGCGATATGAAGTATAAACTTATATGTACAGACATAGACGGCACCCTACTTAATGCAGATAGATGGTTGAGTGATGCAACTGTTTCCGCTTTCGCGAAAGCAAAACTACCCACCATCCTCGCCTCTTCCAGAATGCCTAGTGCCTTAACCTATATTCAGAAAGGGCTTAACATTTTTAATAGTCCCTTAATTGCCTACAACGGCGGACTCATTTTAGGAAGTGATGGAAGGGTAGTACAATCCAACACTTTTGACCTATCTATATTAGAAATTGTTATAGCGCATCAGACTAAAAATGAGTATAACCTGAGTATCTACTCCAATGATGATTGGTTTACTGCTCAGGAAGATTATTGGACAAAGCGAGAAATAAACAATACTCGCAGGCAACCTACTCTACAAAACCCCTCAGAAACACTACAGAGACTAACACAACAAAAAAGAGGCATTCACAAACTGATGTGTATGGGTGATGAAAAGGAACTTGACGATCTTGTTAAGGTATTAGATAATTTTAAAAACCAAGTACACCTGTATAGGTCTAAAAACACCTACTTAGAAATCACTCCAAGAAATATTGATAAGGCTAAGGCTCTTAGCATTTTACTTCAAGAAGAATTTGATTTTGGGATAGAAGCTGTAATGGCTTTTGGAGATAATCACAATGATGATGAGCTTATAAAACAAGCTGGATTAGGTGTTGCCGTGGGGAATGCTACAGCTACTCTAAAATCCTTAGCAGATTATGTGAGTCCTTACTCCAATAAGGAAGATGCAGTGGCTATAGCTATCAATAAATTCTTAATAGCAAATTAGGGTCCGGACAATTCTTTTGATAAAAATCTAAGGAAGCTTTAGAACACACACCAGGGTAATCGCCCTTATTGTCTTGCATATCCTTAATAATCTGAAAGTGTAGATGCGGGGCATAATCGCCATTAACTGCTGGCTCCCCTAAGCAAGCGATGACTTCTCTGGCTTTAACGTTTTGTCCTACTTTTTTCTCTGTTAAGGATTCCCTACTCAAATGTCCGTATAAAGTATGAAAGATATGCCCGGCCACATCGTGTTGTAAAATAAGGGTAGGTCCATAATCCCCATAATTAGTATTTTCTTGAAAGCTATGTACAAGTCCATCTAATGGACTCAAAACTTCTGTTCCAGCCGCACACCATAAATCTATACCCAGATGAATATTACGTTTATCTTCTGGACGGTCTGCCTGAAAATAGTCTGAACGATCATAGAGCTTACGTTGTTCTAAATAACCCCCATAAGCTACTTTCTTAGCA
>JALZVV010000104.1 GCA_023299935.1 Dokdonia sp. | reverse complement strand
AGCTTGCCTAATCTGCTTTTTGCATAATCAAAGAAATAGTAAATTCCAGTTACAGAAACTAAGAAAGCAAGTATAAAAGCCGCAATACCGAAGCCTTTGTACATAATAAAATGGCTAATACTCGCTCCAAACTTACTGAGAAGATTAGCGGCAGGCACATCACGTTCAGTAAATTCTCCCAATACACTCTGGTCTGCTTTCCAAGTAAATAAAAAGGAAGCAAAAGAAATAAAGAGCGCAACACCAAAGAAAAAAAGGAAGCTCCCCAATACTATCTTTTGTTGCTTTGAAAGAACAAGAGATATGGGTTTGCGCGGTTTTTTTGCGGTTTTAGGTTTGCTTGCGCTTTTGGTTTTCTTTTTGGCCATTAAAAAGTTCGTTTGCAATGTTAAAAGTACGATTATGAAACGAAAAAAAACGGATATTCTCACGGCTGTTCATCGATGTTGTGAACAGGGTAATTAACAGTCAGAAGAGCTTCGGAATATAAATAATACAGCCCACAATAACAGTTATAAGTGCAGCGATACCTACAGCTCCTGCTGCAATATCTTTTAATCTACCTATCTTAGGATGCTGTCCGGGATGAACAAAGTCGGCAATTTCTTCTATGGCCGTATTTACTCCTTCAATGCCCATAACTAGTCCAATACAGATAGTCTGCGCGAGCCATTCTTCACGTGAAATATTAAAGTAAAATCCCGCAATAGTGATAAGAATACCTACAACAAATTGCACTTGGATACTGGCTTCAGTGCGCAATAATTCTAAACCACCTTTTATAGAATAAAAAATCCCTTTAATTCTTCCTTTTATAAATCTAATAGGCATTATAGGCTATTAAGTGCAGCCTCATAATTAGGCTCTTGTCCCACTTCTGGAACTTGCTCTGTGTACACTATTGTTCCTTTTTCATCTATAACTACTATGGCTCTAGAGTGGAGGTCAGCAAAGGCGCTATCTTCTATCATTACTCCATAATCACGTCCAAAAGAACCGTTTTTAAAGTCTGATAAAGAGACTACATTATCTAAATTTTCTGCTCCACAAAAACGTGCTTGTGCAAAGGGTAAATCTCTTGATATACAAAGCACATTTGTATTTTCTAGACTTCCAGCTTTTTCATTAAATGTGCGTACAGAGGTAGCACAGACACCAGTGTCTACACTTGGAAAAATATTAAGAATTACTTTTTTACCTTTAAAATCATTGAGAGAAGCTGTACTCATATCTGTACGAACCAGATTAAAGTCTGGAGCAGGTTGTCCTACTTCTGGTAATTCTCCGTTTGTGGTGATAGCGTTTCCGCCTAATGTTATGGTTGCCATAATAGATAGTATTGATTAGTTTTTAAAATATAAAAATACAACTTGTAAGTTGTTTATAAGCGCAATGTTTGCTATTCCCACGTTAATCTTGTATTAAAATTAGAATTATGTTTTTCAGATAGAATGTCTGGTTAAGCGTTAAAGCTTAGCTTATCTCTTTACCCGCGATCATTCTTATTTTAATTCGAAATGCTGCAAATAACAGTGTCACAAACGGACTTAGCCAATTGAATATCGCATATACAAAATAGTCTGCCACAGAAACATTGAGCACGCTACTTTGATAAGCCCCACAAGTATTCCAAGGAATAAGTACTGATGTTACAGTACCTGAATCTTCTAGTGTTCTGGATAAGTTTTCTGGTGCAAGCCCTTTATCTTCAAAAGCTTTTTTAAACATTTTCCCAGGTATAACAAGAGCAAGATATTGGTCAGAGGCAATAGCATTAAGACCTAAGCAACTAATTACTGTACTTGCAAATAATCCAAAAATACTGTCTGCAATACTCAAAAGAGCTTTTGTAATTCTCGCTAAAGCACCTATTCCATCCATCACCCCTCCAAAAACCATAGCACAACAAATCAATAATATGGTCCATAACATGCCCGTAATTCCTCCAGAACTGAATAGCTCATTTAAGGTTTCATTTGAGGTAGTGATTGCGGTATCTGTCCATATCGCAGTTAATACTGATGATACTTTAGAATCTGATAATCTATCTAAAATATCTGGTTGAAAAATAAAAGCAAAAATTGTTGCTAAAACAACACCTATAGACAGTGCAATTAAAGGTTTAGTCTTTCTTATAATGAGCAGGACTACCACGGCAGGGACTATAAATAGGAGCGGGGTAGTATTAAAAGTGTTGTCTATAACACCTAATAAAGAAGATATATCGGCACTTCCAGAAGTGTCTATAGTCAAGCTAATAATCACAAATACGATAAGAGTCACTATAATAGTCGGAACTGTAGTGAATGCCATATATTTTATATGAGTAAATAAATCCGTGCCTGCCATAGCAGGGGCAAGATTAGTGGTGTCACTTAAAGGGGACATTTTATCACCAAAATAAGCCCCAGAAATCACAGCTCCAGCAATCATCCCTGTATCAATACCAAGCGCTTGCCCGATACCAATAAGGGCAATACCTACGGTAGCAGATGTTGTCCAAGAACTACCTGTCGCTATAGAAATAATTGCAGCAATAATTACAGATGCAGGCAGAAATATAGAAGGACTAAGCACTTGCAATCCATAATATACCATAGCAGGAATAATACCACTCACTAGCCAAGAACCGGCTAAAGCACCCACCAAAAACAATATCATAATTGGAACAAAAACACTTTTGAGATTCTCCCAAATTTCAGCAATCATAGTAGAAATCCTGGTCTTATTTAAAAAACCCATTATCGCGGCTACAATACCGCCCATAAGTAGAATAAGTTGATTGGAATAATCTCCTAACCAAACACCATCTTTTACAAAGATGTTATAAGCCAATAACCCCATTAATATAAAAACTGGTATTAAAGCTTCCCAAATATTAAGTTCTCTATTCTCTACTATATTTTCGTCTTCTCTATAGTTACTCATGATACTTTACTTTTCTAGCGTAATGTTACAACTTTGCTTTTGTAAAAGCAAAAAGCCCGAAAACAAGTTCCGAGCTTTTTAAAAAAAGGGGGGATTCTATTTATTATGCCATTGCTGGCTCTTTTAGTATCCCTAAAGAAATCATACAAGCTTTCATAAGTCTATATGTGCGTTCGATATCATTATCTAAACCTATAGAAAATCGTATGAGTCCATCGGTAAGACCCATTGCAGCTTGTTCTTCTTCTGGAATTTCTGAAGAAGTAGAAGTGCCTGGTGCACTAAACAATGTTTTATAAAAACCTAGGCTTACTGCCAGGTATCCTAGATTGCGTTCCTGCATTAGCTCCATAAGCTCATTAGCTTTATCGAGCGAACCAACATCTATAGTAAGCATTCCACCAAAACCGTATTCTTCATTCATCATAGCCTTGTATACGTTATGACTAGGATGGGATGCAAGTCCTGGATAAACTGTTTTTAGACCATCGGCTTCAAATTTTTGAGCGAGATACATTGCATTATGGCTATGTTGTTTCATTCTTATGTGCAGTGTACGCATATTCTTTAATATAGAAGAAGCTCGTAAACTATCCATAGAACTTCCTAATAACATACTCGCACCATCATTAACATTGCGCAAATCGTCTATAAACTCTTGCGTACCACAAATAACACCACCCATAGTATCACTACTACCATTAATAAACTTAGTAAGAGAATGGAGCACTACATCTGCACCTAACTTTACAGGTGTTATAGCTAAGGGTGAAAAAGTGTTATCTACTAACAATTTTAGTCCGTGTTTTTTTGCAATTTTGGATAGACCAGCAATATCTGCTACTTCTAATAATGGGTTGCTAACAGACTCACAGTATAATACTTTAGTGTCTTTATTTATTGCAGCTTCTACAACATCCAGTTTTGTAATGTCTACAAAGCTTGTATTAATACCCATTCTTGGCGTAAAGTTCTTTAAAAAGGCATACGTCCCACCATAAATGGTTCTACTAGAAACAATATGGTCCCCTGCTTGACATAGTTGCAATAGAGCAGGAGTTATAGCTCCCATTCCTGTTGCGGCTACATTTGCAGTTGCTGTACCTTCCATAGCTGCAAGAGCTTCGCCTAAGTATAAATTAGAAGGCGTTGTATGACGTGAATATAAATAGCATCCATCTGCGTTGCCTTCAAAAGTGTCAAACATTGTTTTAGCACTTAAAAAAGTATAGGTCGAGCTATCGGATATAGAAGGATTTACTCCTCCAAATTCTCCAAAGTATTGTAAATCTTGTATTTCGTTTGCGGGCTTGAAGTTTTTCATAACAAATTGTCAGGTTGATTTCCTTCAAAATTAAATATTTATAGATAATATATCAATGTATTACTTAAATATTAGAAAATAAAACTATAATATTGTAATATTATTGATTATGCTTTCGCGAAAGCGTTATTCTCTAAATATAATTGGAAAATTTATCACAATGAAACTAGATACCATTGACTTGAACCTCCTTACTATCCTTCAAGAGGATTGTAAGCTCACTAATAAAGAATTATCGGGACGACTAAATTTATCGGTTACAGCGGTTTATGAACGAATAAAAAAATTAGAGCGCGAGGGACTTATTAAAAAATATGTTGCTTTATTGGATAAGGAACTCTTAGATCGTGATTTTGTGGTATTATGCCACGTACGATTAGAGCGACATAGCAGAGCGTTCTGGAGCAAGTTTGAACAAGATGTGCTGCAGTTGGATGAAGTGACTGAGTGCTTGCACGTGAGCGGAGATTACGATTATATACTAAAAGTACGTGTTAAGGATATGAATGCGTTTAGAGATTTTTTAGGAGAAAAATTGACAACCTTAGAACATATTGGGAGTACGCATAGTACCTTTGTTATTAATGAAGTTAAATCTACAACTGCCATTCCTGTATGATGTCTAAATCCTACCGTACGTTTGAGTTTTTCTTACTCTTTATTGTGATGCCGGTAAGTCTTGCTTTTCCATTTGATTTTAGGATTAAAGGTTTGGGGATTTTAGGTGCTTTTAGTTATCTCCTAGTTATCTTGTTTATGAAGACAGATACGCGTTTACGGGTTCAAAAAGGAATCGATTGGAAAGCATTCTGGCAAAGAATTTTTGTTCAGTTTGTAATTATTGCTGCTGTTACCACTGTTTTTGTGTGGATTTTACTACCCAATGCCTTGTTTTGTGTACCGCGCAGTAATTTGCAATTGTTTGGCATTATTCTTCTGGTGTATACTTTTTTATCGGTTTGGCCGCAGGAACTTATTTATCGCACGTTTTATTTTAAGAGGTATCAAGATTTATTTCCTTCTAAGAAGCTATTAATTTTTGTAAATGCCATAGTATTCTCCTTAGCGCATATTTTTTTTAAAAACACCTTGGTTTTAGTGCTTACTTTTATAGGAGGTTTATTGTTTGCCTATACTTTTGTGAAAACAAAATCTACGACCCTAGTGTCTATAGAACATGCTTTATATGGGAATTGGCTCTTCACCGTTGGAATGGGTGAAATGCTTGCGTTCCCAGGACAAGAAGCTTGTGGCTAACACACCCATTTTGGGGTGCTTGTTTCCTGAATTTTATAAAATGCGGAGCATAAAATTAAGGAAACTTTGCGTTATCCTTTTCTAATGTTCCAGGACAAGAAGCTTGTGGCTAACACACCCATTTTGGGTTGCTTCTTTCCTGAATTTTGTAAAATGCCTGGCATAAAATTAAGGAAACTTTGCGTTATCCTTTTCAAATGTTCCAGGACAAGAAGCTTGCGGCTAACACACCCATTTTGGGGTGCTTCTTTCAAATTTTTCTTAAAAACGTAATTCTAACAGATAAAAACGTCTAAGCTTTCAAACTACAACCGCCGGTTGTATCTTTGCCTAACGATATTAAAGATATACTATGAGTTCATACGATGTAGCCGTTATAGGCTCTGGCCCTGGAGGATATGTTGCAGCAATACGTTGCGCCCAACTAGGAATGAAAACTGCAATAATTGAAAAATACGATACCCTAGGAGGAACCTGTCTTAACGTGGGCTGTATTCCTTCTAAAGCCTTGCTGGATAGTTCGCACCATTATGAAGATGCTATTAAACATTTTGATGAGCACGGGATTGAGCTTGGGGAAGTAAAATTTTCTTTGGAGAAAATGATTGCTCGCAAGCAAGGGGTTGTAGATATGACCACAAAAGGCATTGACTTTTTGATGGACAAAAATAAAATTGATGTCTTTCACGGTGTAGGTTCTTTTAAAGATGCTACACATGTTGATATTGCTGATGCGAATGGTAAAAAGCAAACCATTGAAGCTGCTAAAACAATAATTGCTACCGGTTCTAAACCTAGTACGCTTCCTTTTATAAGTTTAGATAAAGAACGAATCATTACTTCTACCGAAGCTTTAAAACTTAAAGAAGTGCCTAAGCATATGATTGTGATAGGAGGTGGAGTAATAGGCCTTGAATTAGGACAAGTATATAAAAGGCTTGGTGCAGAGGTTACTGTAGTAGAGTATATGGACCGTATTATCCCTACAATGGATAAGGCGCAGTCTAAAGAACTGATGAAGGTCTTTAAAAAACAAAAAGTGAAGTTTGCCTTATCACACGGTGTTACTGCTGTTGAGCGTGATGGAAATGAAGTAAAGGTAAAGGCTACCAATAAGAAAGGTGAAGAAGTTGAATTTATAGGCGATTACTGTCTAGTATCAGTAGGACGTCGTGCCTATACTGATGGTTTAAACCTAGAAGCTGCAGGTATCCTAACTGATAATAGAGGTAGAGTAGAGGTAAATGCATATTTACAGACTAAGGTTTCTAATATTTATGCGATAGGCGATGTGATAAAAGGGGCTATGCTAGCTCATAAAGCAGAAGAAGAAGGTGTTTTTGTTGCCGAAACTATGGCGGGTCAAAAACCACATATTGATTACAATTTGATTCCTGGAGTCGTATACACGTGGCCAGAAGTTGCTTCTGTTGGAAAAACAGAGGAGCAATTAATAGAAGCTGGAGTAGCGTATAAAGCAGGTTCTTTCCCTATGAGGGCTTTAGGCCGTAGTCGTGCTAGTGGAGACATAGATGGTTTTGTAAAAATCCTTGCAGATAAAACTACAGACGAAGTATTAGGAATGCATATGGTTGGAGCTCGTGCGGCAGACCTTATAGCAGAGGGAGTGACTGCAATGGAGTTTAGAGCAAGTGCAGAAGATATTGCTCGTATGAGTCATCCTCACCCGACGTATACAGAAGCTGTAAAAGAAGCTGCTCTCGCAGCGACTGCAGATAGAGCGTTACATATTTAATTTTAGAGAATATATAATAGTAAAAAAGCCCCTTAATTAAGGGGCTTTTTTAATCATTTACTTTTCTCTAGTCGTTTGATTAATTCAGTATCAGATTTACGTACTGCAACAAAATTGGGACCTAAAAAATCTTCGTGTTTGTGGTTGTATTTTCTAAATTCGACTGTCTTAGGGAAAATCTTGCCTACAACATAGCCTTTACTTTCCAGGTATTCATAATAATCAAGTAGCAGCTTTTTAGTCGTAATATTAATATAACCATATTCAAATTGAATTGCTCTAATTTTTCCTTCTTCTAGACTTTTTTCAAAACCTTTAAGCGCATCATATTCAGCTCCTTCTAGGTCAATCTTGAGTAAATCTATGAGTTCAATATTTTCTTCTTTCATAAATATATCACCCGTAGTTAAGGAGATGGTTGTTGTCTCCTGTGATTCTAACTTCCATCCTTTAATATCATATAATGAGGAGTGTGTGCTTGATGGAAAAAGATGTATCTCTTGATTTTTTGCTTCTTTATAAAGTCCTTTTTGAATAGGAGTAGCGGTTTTGCAGTTTTCTATATTCTGCGTGAGCGTATCAAAAGTAGCTTTCACAGGTTCAAAAGAAAAGATTTGTGCTTCTGGGTTACAATTATATACTGCCTTAGTATAACCGCCCACATTAGCTCCTCCATCTATTACGACAGCACCTTTATGAGCAGCAACTTTTTTAATCAGGGTAACTTCGCCATTGCTATGTATGTCATAATTTTTGTTCTCATACATTCTATTCATAGACTTCCCGAAACTTGCTAACGTCTTAAAAAAAGCATTGTGTGTGTTTTGTTTAAAAAGTCTTTTAAGGCTACTCATAAATTGTGTTTAAAAGGCAAATATACTAAAATCTAAAAGGGATTAATTGTTCATTTTTCATCTATAAATTGGAAGAAATATTCGCTACCAAGTCGTATTTTTACATAGCTAAATTCCAAAGCCATGTGGTACCGTCGAGCCTTAAAAATTTCAATCATTTTCTTGTATCTCATTATCGTTGCAGGAGCTGTTGTGCGTATGACCGGGAGTGGTATGGGATGTCCAGACTGGCCGCAGTGTTTTGGGTATTTAATACCACCTACTCAAGAGAGTGAATTACAATTCAAGCCTAATCATAACTATGAAAAAGGTCAAGTAATTATTTTAGGCAAATCCTTGCGTGTAGCACCAACTGATTTTAAATCTGGACCGGATTATCTAGAGTCCAATTGGAATACCTACGATAAGCACGATTATGCAGCCTTTAATGTGTGGCATACGTGGATAGAATATATAAATCGTTTAGTAACAGCTCTAGCCGGCATTCCTATGTTGCTCATGGTAATTCTAGCCTTCTGGTATTGGAAGGGGCGGAAATGGTTATTTTTTGGAACTTTTATGGTCTTGCCTTTAATGCTTTTTCAGGCGTGGTTAGGAAAGCAAGTTGTAGACTCTAATTTGCTTCCGGTTAAGATTACGATTCATATGATAGCAGCTTTATTTATTCTTGCACTTTTACTTTTTCTGTGGCATACATCACAAGGCAAGGAGGAAAAAAGGAAACAAGTGGCTAGGATGCATTATGACCCCGTACTCAAACATTTGATTCTCATCGCTATAATAGGAACCTTAGTACAAGTTGCGTTTGGGACACAAGTGCGACAATATGTAGATGAACGTGTTGCAGAAGTAGGTTATAATGCTAAAAGTTTATGGATGGAACCAGCGACTCTAATGTTCTATGTACACCGATCTTTTTCTATTATTCTAACGATTTTGAATATTTATATTTATTATCGGAATAGAACATTGAGAAGCGGGCACGACAAACTACTTAATTGGGTGCTTGTGTTTATAGGCCTTGAAGTATTTACAGGTATATTAATGTATTATGTAGATTTCCCTTTTGGAACACAACCCTTGCATCTTGTGATTGCATCTCTTCTTTTTGGCGCGCAGTTTTATGTATGGCTTAAAAGTATGAAACCAAGTGATGACAACTATTCTCAAAGACTCCGGGTTTCATAAATAGGATTCTCTTAAATAAAGCGTCCTGAGCACTACCATTATCCATCTTCTATGTCAGAATTTCAAGAAGGACGTAATATTGATACCTGTAAAAGCCCAGTTTGATTGTACTTAATTTCATTTCTAAATTGAACATGGTTTACGAATGAAATATTCTTAATAACTATGGGTTTATTAACCATAGAAAAGCCTAAACTTCTCCCTATCTTTAAACCCCATAAAAAAGTGGATTTATGATTTATCGTTTTCGCATCATATTAGATACAGAGGAAGATGTTTTTAGAGATCTTGAAATTGTCCAAAATGCAACATTAGAGGATTTTAACAATGCCATTACACAGTCATTTGGATTTGATGGATTGGAGATGGCTTCCTTTTATCTTTCTAATGAAAGCTGGGAACAAGGAGAAGAGATTTCTCAGTTTGATATGAGTGAAGGTTTAGACTCCATACGTTTAATGAATGAAACGCTGGTAGAAGATGTGGTTAGTAAATCAAGTACAAAACTTTTATATGTATATGATTTTCTCAGCATGTGGCGTTTTATGATTGAACTGGCAGAGATTGCCGAACCAGAAGATGGGGTGTCTTATCCCAATCTTATGTTTGTGCAAGGACAAGTGCCGGAACAAGCTCCAGAGGTTTCCTTTGAGGCAGAAAAAGATGAATATGATGATGAGTTTAACGATGATATAGATATTGATGATCTAGACAGCCTAAATTTTGACCAAAATTGGAATGAATAAGAAGCAAGAACGTATAACCAATTACTAAGCTCAATCCATAAATTAATACACCAATTTACCCACATACCCATAAAAACATATGATTAACTTATTCTCGGCACAAATAGAGTCGTTATCCATTCATCGCATAGGAAATAAAAGTAAAGCCGAAGGCCTTTTTGTTTCTCAAGACCCATACCCATTGTCTGATGAGCTGACGCCTTTAGTAAAAGAATTCTTTTTTAAGAGCTTTCGCGAAAAAGAAGAAAACTACTACAAATTCGAGCACGAAGCAGATTTAGAATTTCATACATTATTTGGATTAGCTAAGAAAATATTTGATAACCCTAGCGCAACGCATTTGCTTTCTGAAGAGATAGCAAAACACTTGTATGCGCAAAGTGAGCATCCTCACATTAAAGCAGGAGAGCTGTATGTGGTGCATCTTGATAACGTTTTAATAGATAATAATAAGACTGATGCAATAGGAATTTTTAAAAGTGAGTTAAAACAAGATTTTTTACAGTTTCGCGAAAGCGCAAGTAATCTTGAAATGATTCTAGAACAGGGGATCAACCTGAACAAGTTAGATAAGGGAGCGCTAATCTTTAACCATAAAGAAGATGAAGGCTATAAGGTGCTATCTGTAGATAGTAATCGTTATGATACGAAGTATTGGTTAGAGAATTTCTTGGGAGTTGAGGCTTTTGAAGATGATAATTTTTATACTAAAAAGTACTTAAAATTCTGTCAGGATTTTGCAAAAGACGTTGTCTTGCCAGCAGAAGACAAGAAAGAAGAGGTTCTTTTTATGAATCGCGCAGTAAATCATTTTGCTAAGAATGACGCCTTTGAAGAGACTGCGTTTGTAAATGAAGTATTAGGAAATCCAGATTTAATTCCTGAGTTTAAACATTATAAATCAGAACAAGCTCCAAAATATAAAATAGAGGACTTAACTGAGTTTCCTATTTCTAACAAGGCAGTATCTGCATCACGCAAGAAGATAAAGAATGTGATTAGTCTTGATACGAATATCCAGATTAAGATGGATTTTATAAATCCAGAAAGTGCAGAGAAATTTGTAGAAAAAGGCTGGGATGAAGAGAAGCAGATGTATTACTATCTGGTCTATTTTAATAAAGAAGAGTTATAAAAAAATCCCGCTGCTGCGGGATTTTTTTTGTAACAATCTTATACTATAGTCGTCTACTTAGAACAATCAAAAAAACAATCGACCCATTGGAAACAATTCTCACCCTAAATAATCTTACCAAACATTACGGTAGGGTAAAAGCTGTAAATGACCTTTCATTTACCATAGAAAAAGGAAACGTATACGGTATTTTAGGCCCTAACGGTAGTGGTAAATCTACTACATTGGGAATGGTGCTTAATGTGGTTAATGCCACGCAAGGTAATTATCATTGGTTTGATGGGAACGACTCCACTCACAATGCCCTTAAAAAGGTAGGGGCTATTATTGAGCG
>JALZVV010000103.1 GCA_023299935.1 Dokdonia sp. | reverse complement strand
CCCCATGTGATATAAAGCCACAAAATTCTTTTGAGAAGCTACATTTATAAAAGGCAATGGAGATTTAGGATTGCAATGATACCCATCTGGATACACCGCATGTGGCACATAAAACGCTGGCATTTTGTATAACACCCCTTCTTCAAAACCTTCTGGAAGTTTGTCTAAGAGTATTTTTATAATTTTTGATACGGGTTCTCTGCGCTCTTCTGGTAATTGAGCGATATAGTCCTGCATACTCGTAGCTTGATATTGCATAATCGTATTATTTAACCATCAAAAGATAGCCAAAATTTTATCAACTATAGTCTGTGCGAGTTTGCGCTTGCTCTCTGTTGTCCAGCCCGCAATATGGGGAGTGAGTAGCACATTATCTGCCTGTAAAAGGTATTGTAAAGCTTCGGGGATAGTTTTGTCAGGCTGAGCTTGTCGAAGCCTTCCTTTGTCTAAATCGAGCCCTTCAACAGGCTGAGGGTGACAAGTCTTACTAAATAAATTTTCAAAAGAAGCTTTTTCATATTCTAAAACATCGAGTCCGGCGCCTAGAATTTTACCTGCCTTCATTGCTTGTACAAGGTCTGTGGTAACTATAGATTTTCCTCTTGCAGTGTTGATGAGATAGAAAGCTTTCGCGAAAGCGTTAATAAAATTCTTATCCACCATTTTGTTCGTAAGCGGTGTCCAAGGGGTATGCAGACTGAGAACGTCTGCCTTTTGTTGGAGTTCTTCTAATGACACTTGGCGTGCATTTTCATCGCCCACATTTTCCAATATATCATAGCATAAAACTTCGCAGTCAAAGCCCTTAAGTTTACTGGCAAAAGCTTTTCCCATATTGCCGTATCCAATGAGGCCCACGGTTTTACCCTCCAGTTCGATACCTCTGTGCACTTCTCTAAGC
This sequence comes from Dokdonia sp., assembly GCA_023299935.1. GTDB lineage: Bacteria > Bacteroidota > Bacteroidia > Flavobacteriales > Flavobacteriaceae > Dokdonia. The sequence continues at coordinate 3,267 of JALZVV010000103.1, read as the reverse complement.
CAGTGGCCTGATTTTACACTGGTATCTGCCGTATTGAGTTTGTTAAAAAGACTAAGCAGCATCCCGAGGGCGTGTTCTCCCACAGCGTTGCGATTGCCTTCTGGTGCGCTAATTAAATGAATCCCTTTTCCCTGAGCATAAGGGATATCTATGCTTTCGAGGCCTGCGCCAACTCTTGCGATAAATTTGAGATTTGAGGCAGCATCTATAAATTGCTTATCAATCTTAAACCGACTACGTATTACTATACCGTCATAATCCTGAATAATAGCCTCAGTCTCTTCTTTAGAAATAGTATAATTTTCTGTGTTCTTGCAACCCGCTGCGGCGAGTTGCTCAACAAGTAAGGAATGGTTTTTATCTAAGTGAAGAATCTTCATTTATGCTTTTTAATAGGAAACCAACCCAATAATACCGCCAGGGCAATTGCTGCAATTGCACCACTAAAAATCTTCATAAAGCTAGATGTATCGACAAAAATGCCAATCACTGAACTGGCAATAATAAGAAGCATCGCGATGCTATTTCTCTTATTCATAGTATCAAATCTTAGGGTATTCGGTTTGTGTTTTTTCGTGTTGTACTTCACCTGTATGCGCAGTATTTTGCTTTTCAAAAAGCAAGAGATGCACTTCTTCACCATCTTGAGTTGTAGGGCAATGTTCTAGACCTTTAGGCACGACAATAATCTCGCCTTCATTTACAAATTCTGACCATTCTTTTTTTGGATTTTCGCTCTTGCGAAAACGCATTTCCAAACGTCCTTTTTGTACATAAAAAAGCTCGTCTTCATCTTTATGGCTATGCCATACGAACTCGCCACTAATCTTTGCAAGAATCACTTGCATATCATCTACAGTAGCGATTTGATGAGGGTGCCATTGCTTGGTAAACTTTCTGAATTTTTCTTGAATGTTTATGGGTTTCATAGCGTTATTTTCGGGTTAAAGGTATTCAAAACGCTTGATTTTGGGTATAAAAGCTTTTAAAAACTTAAATTTTTCATTTTATGCTAAAAATACAGTAGTTTAACATTACAAATATCAAAAGACTATGAAAGCTGTATTTTTTATTCTTGGACTTGTTGGAATTACTTTATTAACCCATAGTTGCCATCAAGAAGTGCCAGAAAAACTAACTATCATTGAAGGGGTTATAAAAAACTCACATTCTACAGAAGCTTTTCTCTTAGGAAATCTAAAGGCTCCAGGTAAAATAAAATTAGATAAAGATGGTCTTTTTAGAGACACCTTAGATATAGATAAAGATGGCTATTTCATTACCCAAGTAAATAGAAAAACATTCCCATTATTTATTAAAAAAGGAACAACGAATTCAATTACACTAGATCTACAAGACGAAAACCCTAGATTAATTCTTAGCGGTGGGAATCAATCCATTGCAGATTATCTAGCAATAAAACAAAACACAACAGACAGAGCCTATTTGAATATTCCTGGTTTCTTTGGAAAAGAACCAATCGATTTTAAAAAACAGTTGGATAGTGTGTTTTCTACTTTAAAAAATGAGCTTTCTAAACTTACCGGTGAAGAAGAATTTAAAAAGCTAGAACGACAATCCCTAAAAATAGAGGAAGTTCAATTGTATTTTGATTATCCCAACTACTATAAATATGTCCACAAATTGGAAGAATATGATGTTCCTCAGGAGATTAAGGACGTTTTTGACAATCTTGATAAGGATAATGAGTTATACGCTTCATCCTTTGAAACCTATCGTAATATTGTTTCAAATGTAATAATGAATGAAGCTTATGAGAAAGGCGGCGATGCAGGTATGATTGATGAGGTTATTCAAATTTTAAAGCATAAAAAGAGCCCGTCTTTACGAAATGCAGTTGTTAACAATGTACTCAATTTCTTTAACCCTACAGACAACGTTTCAATAATAAAAGACAATTTAATCACCCTAACTAGTAATGATAAAACCAAAGAGTCTATTGCGGAGCGATTTAATAAAATCAAAGATTTAATAAAAGGAAAGCCATCACCCACTTTTGATTATGAGAATTTTATAGGAGGCAACACATCCCTAAAAGACTTTAAAGGAAAGTATGTTTACATTGATGTGTGGGCAACTTGGTGTGGGCCTTGTATAGGTGAGATTCCAAGCTTAAAAAAGCTGGAACACCAGTATAAAGATAAAAACATAGCTTTTGTTAGTATTTCTGTAGATCAAAAAAGGGAATATGATACCTGGAGAAAAATGGTAACCAATAAAGAACTTGGCGGTTCCCAACTCATGGCAGACAATAATTTTAAGTCCAAATTTATACAGGACTATGCTATAAGTGCAATTCCAAGATTCATTCTACTTGATCCTAATGGCGATATAGTGAGTGCAGATGCCCAACGACCATCTGATAAAAATCTTTCAGCAAAATTTATAGAACTGGGAATAAAATAATTCTTAACCTAATTGAAAGCAACAACAAGCAAAGTATTATACTAAGATGGTGTTTTAATTAGAAGTACAAACTTAGAATTTGTTTTGACGCAGTCCTAGCCCTAAGCTTTATCTCCAATAAAAATGTTACCCGTAAACTATTCTCAAGATTAGCCCTTAAAACAATATCATTTTTGCAATCCAAAAGTAAATCAGAATACCAAAGATATCGTTACTCGTGGTAATAAAAGGTCCAGTTGCAATGGCCGGGTCAATACCGCGTTTGTTTAAAAATAATGGGATAAAAGTGCCTATAATCCCTGCCATAATAATCACTGCAAACAAAGAGATAGAGATAGCTAGTGCTGTATTTAAACTATCCGGCTCAGCTTTATACCATAAGGCTGTAAAGGCAAATAAAGCGAGACCTAATAACAGTCCGTTTAGAGCAGCGAGCGCCATTTCTTTAAGGAGCCTATTGGCAATACTTCCTTTTACCTCATCATTAGCTAGGCCTTGCACGATAATCGCGCTAGATTGCACTCCAACATTTCCTGCCATTGCGGCAATTAAAGGGGTGTAAAAGAATAGCAGTGTATAATTCTCCAGAATATCTTCAAAACCACCCATAATAGTCGCAGCACCTATCCCTCCTAACAAGCCTAAGAAAAGCCATGGCAAGCGCGCTCGTGTAAGTTCAAAAATACTATCGTCTGAGTCTACCTCTTGAGTAATACCTGCAGCTAGTTGGTAATCTTCTTTTGCTTCTTCTTTGATCAGATCTACGATATCATCAATAGTAATCCGTCCCAGGAGTTTTTTCTCATCATCCACCACGGGAATGGCTTCCAAGTCATACTT
>JALZVV010000102.1 GCA_023299935.1 Dokdonia sp. | reverse complement strand
TTCGGTTTACTAAGTCTTCCGCCTTCGCGGAAGTATTTTGAATTGCGAAGGCGGAGATCTCATCCGCACATTCACCATTTGTATTCGGTTTACTAAGTCCTACCATCTGGCAGAAATAGAAAAATGTTTTTCCGCTTGTGCGAAAGTATATTGAAATACTATTCGTATTCGGTAAAGGTTAAAAATACAAAAAGGCTTGGCACTACACCAAACCTTTTCGTTTTTCTTAAGACCTTCTTTTTAGTTTAAAAGACCGTCTATTGCTTCTGTATATACATTTTTTGGAGCAACACCTACCTGGCGTCCTACTACTTCTCCATTTTTGAACATTAATACTGTAGGGATGTTACGTACTCCGTATTTTGCTGCAAACTCTTGATTTGCATCTACATCTACTTTACCTACTATTGCTTTTCCTTCATATTCTCCTGCAATCTCTTCTATAACTGGTCCTACCATACGGCAAGGCCCACACCAAGCAGCCCAAAAGTCTACTAATACTGGCTTATCGCTATTTAATACTGCTTCTTCAAATGTTGCATCTGTGATTTCTAATGCCATAACTAAAATTTATTATTGTGATTAATATACAAACTTAGTCAATAATTTTTCTAAAGCTTACAGGGCTATTATAAACTTTGATTATGAGGGTATTAGTTGAAACTATTACCTTCTATTACCTAGTATCTTAACTGCAAAATACAAGAGGGTCGCCAGTGAACCAATGGCAGCTACAACGTAGGTGCGAGCAGCCCATTTAAGAGCATCCTTAGAGCCAGCCAATTCTTCTTGGGTGACCATATTCTCATTTTCTAACCAAGCGAGTGCGCGATTACTTGCATCATATTCTACAGGAAGAGTAACAAAACTAAAAAGGGTTCCCATAGCATAGAGTCCAAGTCCAATTAGGGCTACTGTTCCTCCAATAGCTGTGGCTGCCATAAGGGCAAGACCTCCCATAATGACATAGGTACTGGCTTTAGAAGCCAAGTTTACCACAGGCACAAGTTTAGAACGCATGGTTAACCAGCTATAAGCGGTTGCGTGTTGTATAGCGTGTCCTACTTCATGGGCAGAAACAGCGGCGGCGGCGGCATTACGCTCGTTGTATACTACTTCACTTAAGTTTACGGTTTTATCTCTAGGATTGTAATGGTCTGTGAGTTGTCCTTTTACAGAGATGACTTGCACATCTGTAATACCATTATCTGCCAGCATTTTTTCGGCAATCTCTGCACCAGACATTCCATTCTGTAAATGTAACCCACTATAGTGTTTGAATTTACTTTTGAGTTTTGAACTAACGAGTCCGCTAATAAAGGTGATTAATCCTCCAAGGATAAGATATCCCATTGATCCTCCTAACATATTATAAGTTGTTTAAGTTGTTGTTTTAAAATTACAAACTAATTTGGAATAAACACTCTATTCGTAAATATTGTCTTTATCTCAAGGATGAGACACAAAAAAACCTCGACCAATAGCCGAGGTTTTTATATTTCCAAAACAGGAAAATTTTTAGCAATGCTCTTCAAAAGCATCCATAAGGTTCTCTGCAATCATCTCTGCAGGACGACCTTCTATATGGTGGCGCTCTAGCATATGTACTAGCTCTCCATTTTTAAATAATGCCATAGAAGGACTAGAAGGAGGGAATGGTATCATAAAGCTGCGCGCTAGGTCTGTTGCTTCGCCATCTACTCCAGCAAAAACGGTATATATATTATCTGGTTTTTTTCCATTTACAGTTGCGTGAACTGCTGCTGGTCTTGCGTTACGTGCTGCACACCCACAAACAGAATTTACAACCATAAGAGTTGTTCCTTCTTTTTTCATAGCTGCGTGTACGTCGTCTGTGGTATGTAATTCGGTGAAGCCATTGTTGGTCAGGTCTTCACGCATTGGTTTTACTAAATCTGCTGGATACATAATCAAATTATTTTTACAGCAAAGATACATAAAGCGTACCATTTTATTGGTGTAGACAAGATGACATATAAAGGATTATGCTTCTCGATATTTTGGGGCGAGCTTTCGCGAAAGCGATATAGATTATATGCTATGGGCGTAACATTATCAATAATTGATAGACCTATGGATGATTAATCCTATTTTTGTGGAGTTGAAAGATTGAACTTATAGCATGATTAAATATATAGGCGCCGTTGTAGGATTTTATTTGGGGCGCGGATTTTTTGGAGCAGTAGTGGGCTACTTTTTGGGCAGTGCAGCAGACAGTATGTTTTCTTCGGGGAGTACAAAACAAACTACGGGCAGGCGTTTTAAAACCGTTTTTGATAATGCGACGCAAGGGAGTGTTTCACCGGGGGATTTTGAGCTTAATCTGCTTTCTTTAGCATCCATCGTGATTAAAGCAGATGGTAAGGTGAGCCAAACGGAACTGGATTATGCGCGGCAGTATTTTGTAAGAGCTTATGGCAAGGACCGTGCAAACGCCACTTTTAGAACTTTTAATGATGTAATAAAAAACAGGGAAGTTTCTGCTGCTAGGATATGTACTTATCTCAATTCAAGAACGCGTTATGAAGTGCGTCTTCAGATTTTACATTTTCTTTTTGGAATTGCACAGGCAGATGGCCATGTGAGTCCACCAGAGGTACAAGTGTTGAGTCAGATTGCAGGTTATTTTAGAATAAACCTTGGTGATTTTGAAAGTATCAAGGCTATGTTTATTAAAAAAGCAGATAGTGCGTATAAAATTCTCGAAATAGATAAAAGCGCAACAGATAGCGAGGTTAAAAAAGCCTTTAGAACAATGGCAAAAAAATACCATCCTGATAAATTAATGGATATGGATGAGGCGTATCGAAAAGGAGCAGAAGAAAAATTTAGAAATGTACAAGAGGCTTACGAAACGATACAGAAGGAGCGAGGGATGTGATGTTAGTTATTGGGGCTTAGTTTTTAGTTAATAGGTCTTCGCTTTCGCGAAAAAAAGAGCGATTGCTGATTGTTGATTGAGGATTGCTAATTTTTGAACTAAGAACTATTAATACGCTATACAAACCATAATTAACGATTGTTGATTAGATGTTTCTAACTTTTGAACCATAAATCACAAACAAGCTACTGTCTGAAGACTACTAGCTATCGACTAAAAACCACACGAAATGCTGCTTTAATAAACGAAAGTTTAGGCGCGCTCCAGATTACCTTAAGCTCATCCCAAAAAGAGGATTCTTCATCTAGAAATTTAAAAATGTGAACTGCTTTTCCTTTCTTGAACATTCCTGTAAATATTGCCGAACCACGATCATTGTGTTTGGCAAGAACTTCTAGCAATACACTATCGTAAAAAGACCACCTATTTTTTAAGGTGTAACTTGTAAAGGGCTTTCCAGATTTTAAAAACGGAATCAAAGCGTTAGATTTCTTTAACGTGTGTTTAAAGGTATATCCTGTACTGGCCTTAGTCCATCCCCCTGCTGTTCCTATGTGCAGAATTCGGTTTGTGTTATGTTGTGTAAAATCATAAGTAGTCATAGGGATACTGCCACGCTCTTTGGAAATTATCTCATACTTAGTCGCTCCTAAGTTATTGAGGTATTTTTTAATAGCAGTTTCATAGGTCGAAGTAGGTAAGAGATTTTTTGAGAACAGGGTATATTCTAATAGGGCTTCGTTCTCACTTGTAGGCAATACATACATAAATCTGCAATTCCCATTTTGAGGAACGGTGAAATCCATATAAGTAGCTATTTCAGGATTAAAAACAGCCTCTTTAGTTTTTACAAACCAGCCTATAAAATGTTGCCGTAAGACTATTTTTTGTCGTTGCTGTTCAAGAAGTGAAGGGGTGTAAATACTGTTTAGCAGGTGTTGAGCGGTAATAGTTTTGGTCTCTAAAACGACGTGAACAGTCTGCTCTTGCTCTTTGATGTTTTGAACTAAGCCTTTTATAAATGTAATATTGCTATGTTGCGATAACTCTTTTTTCGCGTAAGCGTATAAATCATTACTCTTTACTTTTTTATAGGAGTAAGGGGCAATATCTATATTTTGATCTATTTGCTTTCCTTTAATTAGAACTTTAGACCATTGATACGAAACGCTATCTTCATATAGATCTGCTCTGGTTTCCCAAAAACACCAAGTACGGTCATTGCCTTTGTTCTGATCTTTATCAATAATGGCGATTTGTTTGGAACCAAAAAACGGATCTCGAGACATACGTAATGCTACTGTTAATCCAGAAAGGCCAGCGCCAAGAATGATATAATCGTAGTGGGTTTGCACAAGGTAAATATAGGGGTTTTCCTTTCAGTTCTAAATCTATTCTCGAAGTGATTGAAGAAGTTTAAAGCTTAATATTTTGAACTTTTTATTCAATATCTTTTTCTAGTGAGATACCGAAACGAGTTCAGAATGACGGAGGTTAAAAGTAAATTTCCTGAGCTAGTCTATACGTATTTGCGTGTGCATCAATAATCACTTTAATATCTGGTGAATACCCACCACCCATACTACATTGTACAGGAATATTAAAATCTTTACAGGTGTGTAATACAAAGCGGTCACGCTCTTTACTGCCTTCTATAGTACAGCCTAATTTGCCTAGCTTATCTGAAGCAAGTATATCTACTCCGCACAGGTAAAAGATAAAATCGGGTTGTTGTTCTTGGATGAGTTGCGGTAGTACTTCTTTTAAGGTGTGCAGGTAGTCTTTATCTCCGGTATTGGTTTCTAAGGCAATATCTAGATCTGAGATTTCCTTTTTAAAAGGATAATTAGCCTTGCCGTGCATAGAAAAGGTAAATACCGTGTCATCGTCCTTAAAAATGGCTGCAGTACCATTCCCTTGATGGACATCTAAGTCAATAATTACTATTTTTTGAGCAAGGCCATTTGCTTGTAAATAACGAGTGGCAATGGCCTGATCATTGAGTAAACAAAAGGCTTCACCGTGATCTGTATAGGCGTGATGTGTGCCTCCTGCGATATTCATTGCGATACCATTTTCTAAGGCATAATGACAACCGTCTATAGTGCCTTGGGCGATAATGAGTTCGCGATCTACAAGTTCTTGAGAAAGTGGGAAGCCTGTTTTACGTTGCGCTTTTGGGGTAATACTTAGACTTTTAAGATTGTTGAGGTATTCTTGAGTATGACATCTTAAAACATCACTATCTATTGCTTTTTTAGGAGTAAAAAAATGTTGGTCCGTACACGTGCCTTCGTGTAGTAACTGCCTAGGGAGTAAGTCATATTTTTCCATTGGGAAACGATGTCCTTCTGGAAGTGGGTGTTTGTAGATAGGATGATAGGCGATTTTGAGCACCTGCTAAAAACTGAAGAAATTAATTCTTTGATTTTTATTATTCAATGCACCCCACACATAATCATTAGACACTTTGCATACGGTTTGTAAAACAGAGGACGGAGTGTCCTGCGTAAAGTCATTAATATCATCAAAGGCATTTAAAGGGACTTCGGCATCAGGTACAAACTTTAGATCTGCGTCTAGTACTAATTTAAAATGCGTGCTTTGCGTTCTAGAATAGGCATTATAATGATATAAGGTAGAATTTGCTAAGCCTGAAACTAAGCCAGCGCCTATGGCTCCTCCTAGGCCGCCGCCAGGAATAATTAATGGAGCACCTCCAGAGCTAACTTCTTTTGTAGCGCCAAGTGTAATAATGTAATTGCCGTCTTTCTTAAACACGGCAATGGCAGGATTTGAATTAGCAACCAAACGTAAAAACTTAGTGGTTTTATCTAATTCTTTTTCAGACTTAGTACTGCCTCCTTGATGCATAAGCGGGGTGTTCTTAAATGATATAATCTCTTCTTTAGTTGCGTTATAAGAAGTCAGTTTTTCTTTAGATTGAGCGTCATATATTGAAAAATCTAATGCAGCCGAAGAACATTTAAGGACAAATAGTTTATCATCAAATAAGAAAGAGTTTGTTTTTGTTCTGGTTGTTTCCTTGTCTATAACTTCTTTATCCAGAATGCTTGCACTAGAAGTGTTTGTTTCTAAATTAAAATGCAGGGAATATGTCATTTTATCAGAAGAGTCTACAGTGAGGGTTAGCTTTTCATTTTCTTGATACAATTTTAGTTTTGATTTTGACGACTCTAAAGCTATTGGAGAATTAGAATCTATAACCGTTGCTTTACGCGAGAAATTACTTTGTATTAAGCGGTCAAGATTATTCACTCCTGGTTTCCCTTTACTATAATCTATACCTTCAAACGAATATGTCTCTAAGGCTACTTCACCTACGGTATTTAATTTATGCACTTGAAAGCTTGAAGAATCCTTAAGGACTGTAAATACATAATGGTCATCTTTATAAGAAATTGATTCTAAGACACGATCACCAGAAACCTCTAATTTTGTTTCATTCAACTCAAATGCTTTTTTCTTAAAATCAAGTGTGGCAATAGCCCATTTTCTTTTGTTGGGAGTAGATAAATACATCACATATTTATTGTCTTTATAGACATAGCCTGCAACATTAGGGAATTTCTTAGCGATATTAGGAAAAGAAAATCCTTTTTCTCTTTCATTGCCATTTGCATCAAAGAGATAAGCGTGCAATTGTTTTTTATCTTCTATAAAAATTAAAAAAGTACTGCTTTCTTCTATATATGTTGAGAATAACTGCTGCGGTTTTTTTGCTTGAACACCTAAGTAATGGTCAAAGCTTAAGAAAGGTTCTTGCGAAAAAACAAACTGTGTACTAAGTACTAATACAAGGATTATTATACGTTTCATAAAGAACAATGTAAGGCTTTTATTTTTCTAATTTTAATTGTATCCGTTTGCGCTGTATATCTACCTCTAAGACTTTTACAATTACTTGTTGTTGTAAACTCACGTGTGCATTTACATCACTCACAAAACCATCGGCTAGGTTAGAGATATGAATCAAACCACTCTCCTTAATCCCAATATCTACAAAGGCACCAAAAGCAGTTACATTGTTTACAATTCCAGGTAATAATTGCCCTGATTGTACATCTTCTATGGTTGTTATATTTTGATTAAAGCTAAAGACTTTAGCTTTTTCTCTAATGTCTAGTCCAGGTTTTTCTAGCTCAGCAATGATATCGTTTAACGTAGGGAGTCCAACATCTTGGGTTACATAATTGTTAAGGTCAATTCCTTTTAGCAAGGAAGCATTCCCTATCATTTTATCTAGCGAGACTTTCTGGTCTTTGGCAATACTAGCTACCAATTTATAACGCTCTGGATGTACCGAAGAATCGTCCAGCGGATTATTACCGCCTTTAATGCGTAAAAATCCCGCCGACTGCTCAAAGGCTTTTCCTCCCAATCGAGGTACTCTCTTTATGTCTATACGACTTTTAAAAGGGCCCTCGCTTTCGCGAAAGCGCACTACACCCTCTGCTAGTTTTGGTCCAATACCTGAAACATAACTCAATAAAGGAGCACTTGCGGTATTTATATTTACACCCACCGCATTTACACAGTGTTCTACCGTTTGATCTAGACTCTTTTTAAGGGCAGTCTGATCTACATCGTGTTGGTATTGCCCAACGCCTATAGACTTAGCCTCTATCTTTACAAGTTCGGCTAGGGGATCTGACAGACGCCTGCCTATAGAAACCGCACCGCGCACGGTTACATCATAATTAGGGAACTCATCTCTCGCAATTTTACTAGCGCTATAAATAGAAGCTCCTGCTTCGCTCACTACAAAAACTTCAATTTCATTTTTAAAATGAATGCGTTTGATTAACCGTTCGGTTTCTCGAGAAGCAGTACCGTTACCAATAGCAATGGCTTGGACTTTATACGCATCACATAGGCTAGAAATCTTTTTTATAGCTCCTGTATCGTCATTTTTAGGGGCGTGTGGATATATGGTTTCATTATGAACCAGTTGTCCCTGACTATCTAGGCAAACTACTTTACATCCAGTTCTAAAACCAGGGTCAATCGCAAGTATGCGTTTTTCTCCTAAAGGCGAACCTAAAAGGAGTTGTTTTAAGTTTTTTGCAAATACCTCTATCGCGGTTGTATCTGCTTTTTTCTTAGCTTCAGATAATGCTTCATTAGCTAATGCGGGTAATAATAAGCGTTTGTAAGCATCTTTTACGGCAAGCTCTATCTGTTGGGCACATTCGTTATGCGAGCGAATGAGTTTGCGTTCTATTTTTTCTAACGCACGGTCATTATCAATAGTAATTTTAACTCTTATAAAGCCTTCGTTTTCTGCTCGTAAAATAGCAAGTAGTCTGTGTGATGGAGATCGTTTTAAGGATTCTGACCAATCAAAGTAATCGCGGAATTTCTGTGCTTTCTCGTCTGTAGCCTTTGTTTTTACAACTTTGGTTTCTATAAGGGCAAAGCGTTCTAATTGTTGCCTGATGGCATTGCGAATATCCGTACGCTCATTAATCCACTCTGCTACAATATAGCGAGCACCTTGTAAAGCAGTATCTGTGTCTGGAACTTGAGTGCTTGTGTACCGATGGGCAAGCCCTTCTAGGTCTTTGGCATTTTGCGCCATTATAATTTTGGCTAAGGGTTCTAAGCCTTCAAGACGAGCAGTTTCTGCCTTAGTTTTACGCTTTTTCTTATAAGGGAGATACAGATCTTCTAGGGTAGTAAGGTCCTGCGTATTCTCTACTTTGGTTTGAAGTTCGGGCGTTAATACGTCTTGCTCTTCAAGGGATTTGAGTATGGTTTTTTTGCGTTTTTCTAAAGTCTCAAACTGTTCTTTGAGTGCTATAATATTGCCTATCTCAACTTCATCTAGTCCTCCAGTTGCTTCTTTACGATAGCGCGAGATAAAGGGAAGTGTGCAGTC
>JALZVV010000101.1 GCA_023299935.1 Dokdonia sp. | reverse complement strand
TGCTTGAGGTTTGCACCTTCTACAACAGCTACCGCATCTCTATTTAAACGGGTAAGTGACTCTTCTCTACTCAATACGGTCTTCTCACCCTTTTCAGTTAGGGTTTGTGTACGGATAAGCACATTAGGCATCGCTGCAAATCCTGCCTGTATTTCTTTTACGGTATACTCAGATAATGCTTTATCATCCTCATACCATACACCATTTTTGCGTTCGTGATCTACTCTATCACCTTCTATGGTAGTTGCGATATCTCTAAGTGCAACACGGTTGCCATCTGTGTCTACAAACTGAAGAATTTTTCCTCCTTTAGTTTCTATTGCGCCATAATCTCCCTGTATAAAGGTTGCCCATTCCCAAGCCTGTGATCCAACAAATATAGCTCCTCCAATAATCGTAAGGAACATATAAATTATCACCTTCTTTTGCTTCATATGATGACCTGCATCTACTGCAAGTACCATCGTTACAGAAGACATAATCAGAACAAAAGTCATAAACGCCACGTAAATCATTGGATAATTTCCGTGAAAGAAAGGAATGTGCGTAAACACCTCATCTGCTATTGGCCAAGAATCAATAAACTTAAATCTAGAAAAACCGTAAGCAGCTAGAAATCCAGAGAATGATAAGGCATCAGAAACAATGAAAAACCACATCATTAGTTTTCCATAACTAGCTTTAAGCGGCTTATTTCCACCACCCCAAGTAGCTCCTTCTTCTCCTGTATGTTGCGCAGTAGCGTCCATAGTCAAAAATTAGTTACATAATTGGTTGCAAAAATAGGTATTTTATCTCCTTATTTCAAGAATAAAATTGTCATTTATAATGGGTCTAAGTATGCTTTTAAAATAATGAGGTTTTCGCTTTCGCGAAAGCGCACTACTCAAGACTTATTTTGTAATAAACATAAGTGCAAATAAGAATACCCATAACAAATCTAAAAAGTGCCAAAAAGTAACACCTAACGACAGTCCTAGATGGGATTCTTTAGAGTATTTACCTCTCAAGTGGTTAACAAAAACGGTAAATAACGAGATGAAACCTGCCGCTACGTGTGCCATATGCACAGCAATAATCAAAAATAAAAAGGTGGTCGTTATATTACTAGCTGCTCCAGTAAAATAATAGCCTTGGGCTGTAAACGCCTTAAAACCTATAAACTGTGAGATAACAAAGGCAACTCCTAAACCAATCGTTACTAATAGTAGCATGGTTCCCAACTGCTTCTTCCCACTAATAATGGCTTTTTTTGCCAGCTGAATCGTAAGACTACTCACTACAATGAGCACTGTAGAAATGATAAGCGCTTGCGGGAAGTCGTAATTCTCTAACCAATCCCTACGCTCCATACTTACAATGTAAGCACTGGTAAGACCTGCAAAAGTCATACATAAACTAATGATCCCAAACCAGAGCATTTGCTTTTTTGCTCGGTCGTGTTTGTATTGTTCTGTTCCTTCGGTATAATTCATTTATCTCAACAATTTATCTACCACAAATACGATTTGTAATAAGGTAATATAGGTAACGCTAGCAAGCATAAGCTTTTTTGCTGTTACTGCATCTCTCTTTTTATATAGTTTTATCGCCCAGTACAACATAAATAATCCCAAACCACCTACGACGATTGCAGCTATAGGCGAGAGATATAATGCCCCTGTTACTCCTAATGCAGGTACTAGGGAAGCCAGTATTGTCCACACGGTATAAATTACGATTTGCATCGCGGTTCCTTTATCCCTTTTACCCGTAGGTAACATGAAGAAGCCTCCTTTTTTATAATCATCAAATAAGAACCAACCTATCGCCCAGAAATGTGGGAATTGCCAGAAAAACTGAATCATAAACAAGGTTCCAGGCTCAATTCCAAAATCATTTGTAGCCGCTACCCATCCCAACATAAACGGGATAGCACCGGGAAACGCCCCCACAAAAACAGATAAAGGAGTCTTGGTTTTTAAAGGCGTGTATAATAACACATACATAAAAATAGAAATCCCTCCAAACATTGCTGTGGCAGGGTTAATATAAAACAGGATGCCTAATCCCAATATTGTAAAGACTATGGCTATTACAAGCGCAGTGGTGGTGGTCATTCTGCCCGAAGCCACTGGTCTGTTTTTCGTACGGTCCATCAAGGCGTCCAAGTCTTTTTCTAGTACTTGATTAAACGCATTAGAAGCGCCTACCATAAAATAACCTCCTACTGCGAGTAGCGCTACGATAAACCAATCTATCTCATAAGCACCCAAAAAATATCCGATAATACTGGAAAACACAACGCTTATAGACAAGCGCATTTTTGTGATTTCTTTAAAATCCTGCCAGGGAGACACTGTTTTTATATGCGTAGAAACTTCGCTCAATGAGGTATAAATTTTACTTTTTAAAAGTTGTACAAAGATACTGCCCGTTGGACATTCTCGCAATGTTTATGTGCTCATAATTACGTATTAATACAAGTCCTATTATCTAGCTTAATGTATGAAGATGAAAGTATTATTCTTAACTTTCGACTATACTTTTTTACTTAAACTAACACCATGAAAAAAACAGTACTCTTAGCCGCTCTTTTAAGCCTTACTATCGCCTGCGCTCAAGGGCGTTTTGACAAAGTAGAGATCAAAGTAGAAAAAGTAACCGAAAATATGTTTATGCTCGTAGGTGCAGGTGGCAATATAGGCATCTCTACTGGAGATGATGGTGTCTTTATGGTAGATGACCAATTTGCTCCTTTAAGCGAAAAAATACAAGCCGCTATTGCTACCATTTCTGATAAGCCCGTGAAGTTTTTAATGAATACGCATTTTCACGGAGACCATTCTGGCGGAAATGCAAACTTTGAAGCCAAAGGCGCAATGATAGTCGCACAAGAAAATGTGCGAAAGCGATTGGCAGAAAGTTCTAAAGATGGCCTTCCGGTAATCACTTTTAGTGATGACGCTACTTTTTATATGAACGGCAATGATATTTTCTTAACCCACGTACACCATGCACATACAGATGGTGATGCCTTAGTCTATTTTACACAGAGTAATGTGCTACATACGGGAGACACCTTTTTTAATGGGCGCTTTCCTTATATCGATATACGACGTGGAGGTAGTCTTGAAGGTGATATCGCTGCCGCGAAAAAAGGATTACTAATTAGTAATGATGACACAAAAATAATCCCAGGTCACGGAACATTAGCTACCAAAACAGATTATCAAAACTATCACGATATGCTTGTAGGCATACAGAAAAATGTATCTGAAGCTATCCAAAATAACAAAACCGAAGATGAAGTTGCTGCTATGGAATCCTTGACATCACAATGGATTACTGATGCCGAAGCTGAAGGACAATTTATTGATGG
>JALZVV010000100.1 GCA_023299935.1 Dokdonia sp. | reverse complement strand
TCTGGAGGCAATATAGTTGCTAGTAACACCAGCTCCTTTGTGCCAGAAACTGCAGGAACTTTTTATGCCCAAGCCATCATTGATGGTATTGAGTGTGCTAGCCCTTCTCGAACAGCAGTGACACTCACTGTTTTCCCATCAGTAAATTTTGATACTACACAAGAAGATATAGAAATCTGCCCAGGAGATAGCATTACACTTACGGCACCTTTATCTAATTTAAACTATAGCTGGTCTACTGGAGCCACTACCCAAAGCATCGTGGTAGATGCAACAGGTTCTTTTACAGTAACAGGCACATCAGGAGGCACTTGTAATGACCTAAAAACCTTTACGATTACAACAACTATCCTTCCAGAAATTGTGCCTATTGAAATAAATACGGGGACAACCGTCACCATAGAAACAGTAAATACTGGCAATTTTGAGTATTCTTTAAACGGTATTGAATATCAAGAATCTCCTACATTTACAGATGTCCGTGCCGGTTTTGTAACTGCTTTTGTCCGTAATGTGGCCGGTTGCGCTCCAGCATTCATCACTTTTTACAATATCAGAATTCCAAGCTTTTTTACCCCTAATGGAGATGGCGTAAACGACTTTTTTACCTTACCTGACCTACAGTTTTTTTCTCAAAGCGAACTGCAAATATTTGACAGAAACGGGAAGCTTCTCTTTGTAGATTCTGGCCCTACCATGCGCTGGGATGGAGTGTTTAACGGAGTCCGAATGCCTGTGACAGACTACTGGTACTCTCTCAAACTAGATAATAGAGAATTTAAAGGCCACGTGAGTTTAATCGTGCGATAAGATTCTTTTTTTCTAACTTAGGAAAAAATACACGCTCATGTTTTCTACAAAGTCCATTTATCTTTCACTCGTAATTGCTTTTTCTTTTTACGCTTTCGCGAAAGCGCAATCCACCCTATCCCCTCTGGAGCAAAAAATAATGAAACTTGTTTCCCAAAACAGTGCTGAGTCTATCAATTTTCTGGAAAAAGTAGTCAATATTAATAGCGGAACTTTAAACCAAAAAGGGGTGAAAGAAGTAGGAACAGTTTTTAGCAAAGCCTTTAAAGACATAGGTTTTACAACAGATTGGATTGAAATGCCCTCAGAGATGAATCGCGCTGGACATCTGTTTGCAAGTACCACAGGAACTAAAGGAAAACGCCTACTTCTGATTGGTCATCTGGATACCGTTTTTGAAGAAGATAGTGAGTTCCAAAAATTTGAAATGGTCAATGATTCTATCGCCAAAGGTCCTGGAGCCAATGATATGAAAGGGGGAAATGTAGTTGTTTTGTACGCACTAAAAGCGCTGCAAGAACAGGGGCTTCTAGAGGATACTCAAATTACAGTAGCCTTTACTGGCGATGAAGAAAGCACTGGAAAACCCCTATCCATAAGTCGAAAAGATCTAATTGACGCCGCAAAGAACAGTGACATTGCCTTGGGGTTTGAAACCTCAACTGGTTTTGATAATGCCACCGTGGCACGAAGAGGCTCTTCGAACTGGAAAGTAACCGTTACCGGCAAAAGAGCACATTCTAGTGGTATTTTTCGCGAAAGCGTAGGAGCAGGAGCTAACTTTGAACTCGCTAGAATCTTAAACGAATTTTATAATGAGGTACGTGGTCCAGAATTACTTTCCTTTAATCCTGGAATGATGCTAGGAGGCACTTCTATGGATCTAGATGCTGCTACCAGTAAAGGAAGTATTTTTGGCAAAGGAAATGTGGTCGCACAAACCGCTTATGTACAAGGTGGACTCCGCTTTATCTCTGAAGAACAAAAGGAAGAGGCTCGAAACAAAATGAGAGCTATTGTCGCTAATAATCTTCCACATACCAGTGCTGTTGTTGAGTTTCAAGATAGTTATCCAGCGATGAAACCTAGTCCTGAAAATTATGAGGTGTTAAACGTATTAAGTCAAGTGTCTCAGGATATAGGAGGCCCTGAAGTGTCTCCGTACGACCCAGGAAAACGTGGCGCGGCAGATGTGTCTTTTGTCGCAGAATACGTCGCCTGCCTGGATGGTTTAGGAACGATGGGGACTGGAGCACATACACCTAAAGAAACGGTAAATCTCAATACGATTGAGATGCTAACCCAACGTACAGCGTTATTAATCTATAGACTGATTAACCAAGAACGTTAAGCCAGTAAATGCCCATATAAATCACGCAGCTTTTTAACCTTAGGATCTATAACTACACGGCAGTAACCTTGCTGCCTATTTTCATTATAATAATCTTGATGATCTTGGGTAGCTTCATAAAAAGTGGGTGCCTCAGAAACTTCAGTTACAATGGGGTTCTCATAATATTCCTGTACGATCTCAATGACCTTCTCTGCTTGACCTCTTTGCTCAGCAGAATGATAAAAAATTACCGAACGATATTGCGTTCCTGCATCTGCTCCCTGCCTATTTAAAGTGGTAGGGTCGTGCGTCGTTAGAAATACAGATAAAATCTCTGCATAAGTGATAATATTGGGGTCAAAATCAAACTGAATAACTTCTGCATGTCCCGTGAGTCCCGAACATATTTCCCTATACGTAGGATGTCCCGGCACTTTGCCTCCGGCATATCCAGACACCACATTAGATATTCCTTTAAGTCGCTGAATAACAGCTTCTACACACCAAAAACAGCCGCCGCCTAGTGTTGCTTGTTGTACATTATTCTTCATTTATTTCAGGATTATCTAGTCTATTCCAAATTTTGTC
The DNA here is from genome assembly GCA_023299935.1 of Dokdonia sp. Classification (GTDB taxonomy): domain Bacteria; phylum Bacteroidota; class Bacteroidia; order Flavobacteriales; family Flavobacteriaceae; genus Dokdonia. Next base: position 1,598 of record JALZVV010000100.1, on the reverse strand, counting down.
TGCTTTAAGTTCAAAAGTGCCCGCAAAATCCCAAGTGCATTCTTCTGGTGCGATTAAGGAGAGAAATGGTTCTCCCATTTTACTTCTATATAAATGGTAAATCGCACCTACGATAGGCTCAAAAGAAAATTTTGCAGAGTAAATTAGGTTATTATACTCAAACTGCTCCATCATACTATCGTACTTGGCCTTAAGCTCTTCGTACTCGGTCTTAAACTGATGATTAACCTTACTGATATTAGCATTTTTCCAAGTGGTTATATCCTCGGTAATAATTGCTGGTGCTCCTAGATTTGTAGCATAAGGAGTCAGGGAAGCGTCATACCTTCCTTTTTCTTCATTATAAACTACTTGGTCTGGCTTTTTCTTTGTCATAATATTGCATTTCAAATATACTCTATTGGGCAACTTTATTATCTCCTTTTAGATATCTTATTATGTGTTATTTGCTTCTGCCGACTGCACTTAAAACGAGCATCATCTAGTCCATAGTTTCTTTTTGCCTCATGCTTTGTTTTACGTCCTTGTACTCGGGCACGCCACATTCTAAAGCTACTAGGTTTCATCTCTCTTCGCATCAATGCAATTACTTGTTGTTCCTTAATACCAAATTGAAGGGATATTCCATCAAAGGTGGTACGGTCCTCCCAAGCCATTTCTATAATGCGATCTATTTCTCGTTCTGTAAATTCTGGTAGTACTTCTTTTCCCATATTTCTAATTTTCTTGAGGCTCATCCCATACCTTTCGGTTTGCAAGGGTGTGTCTTTTTAATATTCGATATGCATCATTCTTGACGACCTTATCTTCTTTAAATTTCCAAAGTATATCTCCTGCTCGCTTTGCAGTTTGTTTTATATCTACAATGGGCAATGGATAATCATCACCTATAAAAGTATTACAAAACTGTTGTTCTAGTAGGCTCATCATCCAAGGTTGATGTATGTAAGCCAGCGGTACTTCTTCCAATTCTGGAACCCATTTTTTAATAAAAATACCCTCCGGATCGTGCTCTTCACTATTTTTTACGGGATTGTATATACGCAACATATTGATGCCCGTTTCGCCAGCTTGCATCTGTATTTGCGGATAATGAATGCCGGGTTCAAAATCCAAAAATTGTTGCGCGAGATGATACGATGCATCTTGCCAAGGCTGCCATAAATTATGGGTAAAAAAAGAAAGTGTCATCGCTCGCATTCTAAAATTGAGATAGCCTGTTTCACATAAACAGCGCATACAGGCATCAACTAACGGATATCCTGTTTGTCCTTCTTTCCAAGCTTGGGCAAAAGCTGGATTCCTCTTTTTCTCTAAACGATGATATCCCTTATTTACACTCAAAAACTCCATTGTGTCCTCCATCTCAAACTTCTGGATAAAATGGGCTTGCCATCGCAATCTAGACGTAAATCCATCTATAGCGCGTTTATTAACAGCTTCTTTCCTAAAGTTTTTTGCTTCTTGCCACACTTGCCTTACACTCAAATTTCCCCAAGCGATATAAGGAGAAACTCTCGAACAGCTCTTTCGAGCCAACAACGGTTTAGAAATATGAAAAGTGTAATTCTTATAACGCCCGTCTTGTAAAAAAGAAT
>JALZVV010000099.1 GCA_023299935.1 Dokdonia sp. | reverse complement strand
GAAAATAAAAAATACAGCTTTAAAGAAAACACGGCTAAGATTAATGCCTTGCCCTTACAATTTGATGGCTTTGTGCAATTGGAAGAAGATGCGACTGCAATGGATATCACTTTTGAAACTCCAGATGCAGATTTCAAAAACTTCCTCGCCATTATCCCAAAGACCTATGCAAAAAATTTGGACGGGGTGGATACCAGCGGCGATTTTCGCGTAAGCGGGAAAATAAAAGGTAAATCTACAGACACTAGTATTCCTAATCTTGATGTGGCTATTGTATCCAATAATGCCTCTTTTAAATATCCTAATTTGCCCAAACGTATGGATGGGATTAATATTGACACACGTATTTTGAATACGACCGGCCAGGTAGATGATACCTATGTAATGATTAATACGCTCAATTTTAAGATTGATGATGATGTATTTTCTGCAGATGGGAGTTTGAAAAATCTCACAGCAAATATGCTGGTTAATCTTGCCTTAAAAGGGAAACTTGACCTTGCCAATATCGAGAAGGTGTATCCTTTAAACCTTAAAGAGTCGCTTAGTGGGATATTAAATGCAGATTTTACTACTAATTTTGATATGAATAGTGTGGAGAATCACGACTATGGCAGGATTAATAGTTCGGGAACGGCAAGCCTTGCTGGCTTTACCTATACTTCTGAAGAATTACCTAAGGCTATCACCATTACAGACGCAAGTGTAAACTTTAAGCCTGGAATAATTGAACTCACAAAATTTAATGGAAAAACGGGAGCTACAGATATTAATGCAACCGGGAGTATTGAGAATTTGATACCGTTTGTGATGGCTAAGGAAGATTTAAAAGGACGTTTTAAGATAGTCTCAGATGTGTTTGACCTCAATGATTTTTCAGTAAATGAAAATACTTCTTATACGTCTGGAGGCGATGGTAGAGGCAATGTTCCTGTAGAAGACAGTAGCATCAAAATACCTGATTTTCTAGATGCAGGTGTGGATTTTACAGCTAAGAAAGTGATCTATGATGACCTCACTTTAGAAAATATGAAAGGGACAGTTTCTATTCACGAAGAGCAAGCGAGCTTAACGAATTTGACTTCGAGTATTTTTGGTGGACAAGCAGGGCTTAATGGCAATGTTTCTACAAAAAATGATTTCCCTGTTTTTGACATCAACTTAGATTTAAGTCAGATAGATATAGACCAATCCTTTAGTCAACTTCCTTTATTAAAAAGCCTTGCACCAATTGCTAAGGCCTTGCAAGGAGCGCTATCTACAGAGATAAACCTAAGCGGACAATTGGATGCTAATATGGTGCCCATTTTAAGTACGGTTGCCGGTAATGCCATTGCCCAGGTGCAAACGACAGAGGTAGATACAGAAAAAATGCCTTTACTCTCGTCGCTTGATGACCAACTCAATTTTATAGACATAGAAGATTTGAATCTAGATGAACTGGCTGCGTCGCTGCAGTTCAAAGACGGCAAAGTAATCGTTGCTCCTTTTGATTTTGATATTAAAGGCATTAATGCAAATGTAAGTGGCGGTCATAGTTTTGATAATATTCTGGATTATGCTATTACCCTAGACGTGCCTGCACAATACTTAGGTAATGATGTAAGCAGTTTATTATCTAAACTCACTCAGGAAGAAAAAGAAAGTCTTCACGTTCCATTGCCAATCACCTTTTCTGGCAATATGACCAAGCCTAATATTAAGATCAATACTCAAGCTGCAATAGGTAATCTTACCAATCAGATTATCGAAATCCAAAAACAGCATCTTAAGGATAAAGGCAATGATATTATTGAGGATGTGATAGACGATGTTATTTCTGATAATGTAGGTGGTGATGCGGGTAATGTAATTAAAGATGTGTTAGGCGGTATTTTAGGCGGTAATAAAGACGAAAGCACTGCAGCACAAGACAGCACTAGCACAAATACCTCAACACCTTCTAACACTGATACCAAGCCTAAGGCAGATGATATTATTAAAGATGCTGCTAATGACATCCTAGGTGGACTTTTTGGAAGAAGGAAAAAGAAACAACAAGAAGCGGTTAAGGATACGGTGTATTAGAAGTTGGCTTGCGCCAAAATCTTATTTATTTCACCTCACTGGTCTCCTGGTTTTTTTGTGAGGCATAGGCAAAGCCTTTTTGCCACCAATCCTTCATTTTTTCTTTATTAAAGATTAAGGAATTAGTCGTTAAGACTGTAGGTGTATAATACAGATTGATTATCGCATTCTCGTGAGCTGCAGCAAACTTACCGATAGTGATATTTTGCTTCTCAATACGGTCTACCATAAAAGCATGAAGATTTGTGATGAGAGAGAATACATTTTTAGAAGGCAATCTATTGAAATAGGTCACCTCAGTTTCTAGAACAATCACATCTACTTCTGTAGCGCCTCTATCTATAGCTTCTTTTATAGGTACCATACTCCCAAAACCACCATCTGCATATTCACAACCATTTTTTTGAGCTAGACTCATAAAAGGCACATAATTACAAGAAATCCATATCCAGTCACAAAAATCATCATAACTACACTCAATTAGGGATTTGTACTCCACACTATTGAGAGACAGGTTAGAAACCGTAATCACAACATCTTTATGACTCTCTTTTAATTGATTAAACTCTTGTATGGTAAAATTATCTCGAATGAGTTGTCGCAAATTGGAACTATCTCCAAAAGTCTTTTTCCCTCTAAGGAAATTGAAAATGACATTAAAGTGGTTGATTCCTATCTCTTCCAGACCATTTTTAGTCTTTTTTGTGGTAAACGGGCAATTACTAAAAATAGAAGATTGATTTACGGAGGTGTACACCTCTTTTATTTTTTGAACCTTGCCTAAGGCAAGATGCGAGATAAGTAAACTCCCTGTAGACGTCCCAATAAACATATCATAGGAATGACCCAACTCTTCTATAAGATATTGAGCTACACCGCCTCCAAAAGCGCCTTTACTTCCTCCTCCTGATATGACTAATGCACGCATGTTTTAGATTATTTGTGCTTTCTTAGACGATAAAACGGATTAAACTTATAAGTAGTTATACTTACTTCTTCCTAAAATAAATAGAAATAGGCACTCCAGAAAAGTCATAAGCCTGTCTCAGCTTATTCTCTAGAAAACGTCTGTAGGGTTCTTTTAAGTATTGCGGTAAGTTACAGAACAGGGCAAACTGCGGTTGTGGTGTAGGCAATTGCGTTGCATACTTAATCTTAATGTATTTACCTTTATATGCAGGTGGTGGGAAAGCTTCTACTAGAGGCAAGAAAAAATTATTAAGCTCGCTGGTTTTAAGTTTTTTAGTCTTACTCTCATATACTTTTACAGCGGTTTCTATCGCTTTAAAAATTCGCTGTTTATTGAGTACAGAGATAAAGACAATAGGTACATCTGTAAAGGGTTCTATCTGCTGTCTGATGTGTTTTTCAAACTCTTTCATAGTATTGGTTTCTTTATCTACCAAGTCCCATTTATTGACAAGGATAACCACCCCTTTTCTATTGCGTTCTGCAAGCCAGAAAATGTTTTGTACTTGCCCATCAAAACCTCTCGTGGCATCTACCACTACAAGACATACATCTGCATGCTCAATAGCGCGCACAGAGCGCATCACTGAGTAAAACTCAAGATCTTCCTTGACCTTGGCCTTACGGCGTATTCCGGCAGTATCAACTAGGTTAAACTCAAAACCAAAACGGTTGTATTTAGTATCTATAGAATCACGCGTCGTTCCTGCGATATCCGTTACGATATAACGTTCTTCGCCTATTAAGGCATTAATAAAAGATGATTTTCCCGCATTAGGACGTCCTACTACAGCAAATCTAGGCAACTCATCTTCTTCCCGTTCTTCTTTTTCTGGTAAGGCCTCTACCACGGCATCTAGAAGGTCTCCAGTACCACTGCCATTAGTTGCCGCAATGGTAAAAAAGTCGCCAAGTCCTAGATTATAGAACTCTACAGCATCTTCTGCACGTTTGTTATTATCTACTTTATTTACTGCTAGAAAGATTGGTTTTTTAGCCCTGCGCAAGAGTTGAGCTACCTCTTCATCCATTCCTGTTACACCGTGCTCTACATCTACCATAAAAATGATAACATCTGCCTCATCTATGGCTAGTTCTACTTGCTTATCGATTTCGGCTTCAAAAATATCATCACTCCCTACCACATATCCACCAGTGTCAATAACGGTAAAGTCGCGACCATTCCAATCTGTCTTTCCATAATGACGGTCACGGGTAACCCCACTCACAGCGTCTACAATCGCCTCACGACGTTGTATCAAGCGGTTAAAAAAGGTAGATTTTCCTACATTAGGTCTCCCAACTATGGCTACTATGGCACTCATATACTTTGTTTGAAAGCGCAAAGATACGTTTAAGAAATAAGTATGCGTGTATAATTATAGGAGAAGAAAACCTGTGTGTATTAGGATTATGGGTTGGATGCAATATTTACTCTACTTCATTGCCTAGCAATCATTCAACCACCTAGGTTAGTTATTGCTTATACCAAACAGCTCATCACCACCTCATCACATTATCTCATTAAATCATTACCATGTGTAAGCTTTCGCGAAAGCGCTCTACTAATTGCTTATGATTTATTCCATATTTTTTATTGGATTTATAGCAACCGTAATTGGAGCGATTCCTCCAGGTGCCTCTAACCTAGCCGTAATTAAAACTACGGTACAGCAGAACCTGCAGGAATCACTTAAAATAAGTTATGGTGCTGGTATAGGAGAAGTTTTCTTGGCCTTAACTGCATTTTCATTTGGGATGATTGTTCAAGACTTCATCACTATGCACCTCTGGGTACAAATTGCCGTTTTTGTTACGCTTGCATTAATTGGGGCTTTTTTATTGATACACAAGAAGGAATACAAAAAAAAGTCTAGCACTATAGGCTCTAAATATATCACTGGTTTTTTACTAAGTGTAATTAATCCTCCGGTGCTTATTTATTGGGTGCTTGTATTTTCCTTTTTGAACGCGACCCTTGACGTGGGCTTAGATGGTGTTTTACTCAGTCTTTTTGTAATGGGTGTCTTTTTAGGGAAAGTATTAACGCTTTATGGTTATAGTAAATTAGGAACTCATCTAGCTACCAAAAAAGACAACTTTAAGTCTAATATCAATGTACTTATTGGCTCTGTTTTAATAGGACTAGCCTTTATCCAAGGCCTGAAACTATTGTTGTTTTAGAGAATTTCTAATCGCACTACATAGCCTTCCCAACTACGCACATTAAACACCGTATCATCTTCAAATAGTAAGTACTGCCCTTTCACGCCTTTTAACAAGCCGTCATAAGCAGGGGTCTTATCAAGATTGAGGGTTTTTAATTTTTCTGGATAACGTTTTACGGGAAAGACAATTTGTGTCTCTTCCTTACTATCAATAAAGTACTGGTGTACTTCCTTAGGTATATACTGTTTAAGCGCATCTCTGTGCGACTTTAAATCAACATCTTCTATCTCATTTTTAAGCATAGCACGCCAGTTCGTCTTGTCTGCCACATAAGCCTTTAACGCGACTTCGGTTATACCTGCTAAGTAACGGTTAGGCACTTCTACAATTTCTAATGCTTCGTGTGCTCCTTGATCAATCCAGCGCGTAGGAACTTGTTGTTTTCTGGTTACTCCCACTTTTACATTACTAGAATTAGCCAGATATACGATATGCGGTTGTAGCTGTACACTTTTTTCATAGGCTAAGTCCCGTTCTTCAATATCCAGATGTGCTTGTGACAATTCTGGTTTCATAATCCAGTCTGCAGCCTGAGGTACCTTATAAAAATCATCGTAACAGTAACCTTGTCTAAATATCTTCTTGTTTTCTCCACAAGCGAGGCATTGGTATTTTACAAACTCGATATGAATTCTTTTATCAATGAGCTGATTCATATGAACATAGCTATCAGCAAGCTCAAGGTAATAATTGATAGGCTCCGTATGCTCTGTTTGCATTTTTCGTAAGACACCTTGATAATTCATAAGTGAGTTTTCTATTTTTGAATGTGAAGAAAATGGTTAAATTAGCTTAGCGCAACTTATCCCAACAGATTGGGAGGCGTAAATATACCAACTTTATGCCTATCCCATTAGTACATTCTATCGCTTCTTGGTTCTTAAAAAAGCGAATCCATCAGATGGAACTTTTCTTGAAGTATCCAGACGAGGTTCAGAATGAATTATTGCTTCAACTTATAGATAGGGCTAAGGATACTGAGATTGGTAAAAAGTATGGTTTTGATTCAATAAAAAGTTATGCAAATTTTGCCGATCAAGTTCCCATCACCACTTACGAAGAAAATCAAGAATATATAGAGCGCAGTAGAAAGGGAGAAAACAATATCCTCTGGCCTACACCTATCAAATGGTTTGCGCAAAGTAGCGGTACTACTAATGCACGTAGTAAATACATCCCTGTAAGTCCAGAATCCCTAGAGTACTGCCATTATGCAGCCAGTAAAGACTTACTATGTATGTATCTTAATAACAATGAAGGGTCACAACTTTTCTCTGGCAAAGGCCTTCGATTAGGCGGTAGTAAGGATCTCTACGAATCTAACGGAACCGTTTATGGCGATCTCTCAGCAATATTAATTGACAATATGCCCTTCTGGGCAGAGTTTAGTAGCACGCCACCAAATGATGTGTCACTCCTGAGTGATTGGGAGATTAAAATGCAGGCCATCGTAGATGAAACCATATTAGAAAATGTAACGAGTCTTGCGGGTGTGCCTTCTTGGATGTTAGTGCTTCTAAATAATGTACTAGAAACTACTCAGAAGAAATCCATACTAGAAGTATGGCCTAATCTAGAAGTCTACTTTCACGGTGGTGTTAATTTTGACCCTTATACAGACCAGTATCATAACATACTCCCGTCTGACAAGATTAAATATTATGAAATCTACAATGCCTCAGAAGGGTTCTTTGCGATTCAGGATCGCAATAATAGTAAAGACCTTCTCTTAATGTTAGATTACGGCATTTTTTATGAGTTTATTCCTATGAACACCTATGGCACTAAAGAGGAATCCATTATCCCTCTCACAGAAGTAGAGATTGGTAAAAACTATGCTGTGGTTATTACTACAAATGCTGGCTTATGGCGATACAAAATAGGTGATACTGTGCGTTTTGTTTCTACTACACCCTATAGAATACGTGTAAGTGGTCGTACGAAGCATCACATTAATGTTTTTGGTGAAGAACTTATCATAGAAAATGCAGAAGAGGCCTTAAAGAGTGCATCCAGAGAGGTTGCCTGCGACATCAAAGACTATACAGCTGCGCCTATTTTTATGGAGGGAAAAGAAAAAGGGGCTCACGAGTGGATTATTGAGTTTAAAAAAGCCCCTGCAAATTTTAATGCTTTCGCAAAAGCGCTAGACCAAAAACTGCAAGATGTCAATAGTGATTATGCAGCCAAACGTTTTAACAACATTACTTTAAAAGAACCCACTATTCACGCTGCTCGTGAAAACCTGTTCTACGACTGGCTCAAGACCAAAGACAAGTTAGGTGGGCAGCATAAAGTCCCACGATTATCAAATTCTAGAGCTTTTCTAGAAGAGTTAGCAGCACTTAATCGATTATAAACAACATTTTGTCAGAAAAATTATAGAATTTTAATTAAGTAAAATTCAATTTGTAAGACTGTTAGACTACTAAATATCAGAAACTTATATTTTTATTCTTTTCAGCATAAAAAAAAAGCACCTTATCTAAAAGTTGAGAAAAGTTTAATGACCTGAAGATTCTTCCATTATATTAGAGCAAACAATGTAAACAAAGCATACGTTAAATACTTACTCAGCAGTTGTCGATTGGGGGATTGGCAACTGTTTTTTTATGCAAAACGTTTGCTTATTCTAGATGGTGTGTATCGCGCAATTATTAAGAAACTGCCTTGAGTTTATTCAATGTAGATTTATTGAGCTTTCCTTCTGCATAGGATTTGGTAACATTCAATTCTTTCTCATCAGAACTTGGCATATCAAACATCGCATCTGTCAATACAGCCTCACATAAAGAGCGTAATCCTCTAGCCCCGAGTTTGTATTCTATCGCCTTTTCTACAAGAAATTCTAAAGCCCCCTCGGTAATACTAAACGCGATATCATCCATTGCAAACAGTTTTTCATACTGCTTGATGATAGCATTCTTAGGTTCTGTAAGGATAGCTCTTAAGGTTCCTGAATCTAATGGGTTCATATGGGTAAGTACTGGTAATCTTCCAATAATCTCCGGAATTAGTCCAAAATCTTTAAGGTCTTTAGGAATAATATATTGAAGTAGGTTATCAGTATCAATAACATCATCTGTTTTACTCGCACTAAAGCCCATGGCCTGCATATTCATACGCTTCGCAATATGACGCTCAATACCATCAAAGGCGCCTCCTGCAATAAATAAAATGTGTTCTGTGTTTACTTCTATAAATTTTTGATCTGGGTGCTTACGTCCTCCCTTAGGTGGCACATTAACTACCGTTCCTTCTAATAGTTTCAATAAAGCCTGTTGGACGCCTTCACCAGAGACATCTCTTGTTATTGAAGGGTTATCACTTTTACGAGCTATTTTATCAATCTCGTCTATAAATACAATGCCTCGTTGTGCTTTCTCTAGATTATAATCTGCAGCTTGTAATAAGCGAGTTAATATACTCTCTACGTCTTCTCCTACATATCCTGCTTCTGTCAATACAGTAGCATCTACAATAGCAAGGGGTACGTTAAGCATTTTAGCAACAGTCTTCGCAATTAAGGTTTTTCCTGTTCCGGTCTGACCTACCATTACGATATTACTTTTTTGGATTTCTATATCATCCTCTGTTTTAGTCTGCAATAATCGCTTGTAGTGATTGTATACAGCAACAGACATTACTTTCTTAGTGTATTCTTGACCTATTACATATGAATCTAGAAAAGCCTTAATTTCTTTAGGCTTTTTAAGCATTAACTCACTTTCTAAATCCTGATTGTCAGTATCTCGAGATTCTTCAACCACAATACCGTGAGCCTGCTCAATACATTTATCACAAATATGCGCGTCAAGCCCTGCAATTAATAAATTAGTTTCAGGCTTTTTTCTGCCACAAAATGAACATTCTAATTCTTCTTTAGCCATAATACACTAGTTGTGTTGAGTCCGCTTTCGCGAAAGCGTTACTGCTTTACTTAGTCTCTTTTTAAGATTTCATCAATCATACCGTACTCCAAAGCCTTATCTGCTTTCATCCAATAATCACGGTCACTATCTGCATATACCTTGTCATAATCTTGACCTGAATGTTTAGAGATAATTTTATATAACTCTTCTTTAAGAATTAATATCTCTCTTGCCGTGATTTCTATATCTGTCGCCTGTCCTTGTGCTCCTCCCATAGGCTGGTGTATCATCACTCTAGAGTGTGGTAAACCGCTGCGCTTTCCCTTCTCTCCTGCACATAGCAATACTGCCCCCATAGATGCGGCCATTCCTGTACAAATTGTAGCGACATCAGGCTTTATAAACTGCATCGTATCATATATCCCTAGACCAGCATAAACACTTCCTCCTGGGGAGTTTATATATATCTGAATGTCTTTATTTGCATCTGTGCTTTCTAAAAACAATAATTGGGCTTGTACAATATTTGCTACCTGATCATTAATTCCTGTACCAAGAAAAATGATTCTATCCATCATAAGTCGTGAGAATACATCAAAAATTGCAATGTTCATCTGACGTTCTTCTATAATATTCGGGGTCAAGCCCATAGGCATCATACTACTTACTATCTGATCATAGTACATAGGGTTTACTCCTTGATCCTTTGTGGCAAATTTTTTAAATTCTTTTCCGTAATCCATATAGCTGCTACTGCAAATTTTATTAAAACAAAAGCGTTTTACTGAGATCAGTAAAACGCCTTAAAGATACTTATAAATACACAAGTATTCTAATTGTATACTTCCTTAACGAATTGATCAAACGTTACTTTCTTAGTCTTGAGTTTTACGTTTTCCTTAAAAAAGCTAAGCATTTTTACATTCATGAGCTGCTCAGATAGCCTTTTTACTTCTTCTTGATTGCCAAGAATACGGGCTGCTATGTCCTCTAGCTCTTTATCTTCCGGATTCATCTGACCATATTGCATCATTTGCGCTTTGATCATATCCTTAGCATAATCTTTAAGCTCATCAAAAGTTACTTGAAGCTTATTATCTGCAACAATCTTACCTTCTATTAACTGATAGCGCAGTCCTTTTTCTGAACGTTCGTACTCTTCTTTTGCCTCTTCAGGAGACATTTCTTTCTCCCCTGTAGATTGTATCCATCGCTGTAAAAACTCAGCTGGCAAATCAAACTTTGTTTCCTTAATAAGATGTTCTGTGACATCATTCATTAACTGCTGATCACTTTGTTGCACAAACTGACGCTCTGAGTCTTCCTTGATTTTATCTTTAAGCTCTGTTGCTGATTTTACTGCGTCTTTTCCAAAAAGTTTATCGAAAAGTTCTTGGTCCAAGTCTGCAAGCTCTCTATTATTTATCTCTGTTATTTCAAAAGAAACTTCAGCATTAAGTTCTTTTGCTTCCTCTTCATTTATCTTAAGATGTGTCTGATAATCTACAGTTTCGTCAAATAAGCTTTTTGTTTTTACTGTAACCACTTCACCTACTTTAGTCCCTACAAAAGCACTCAGATTTTTCTTTCCTTTGAGACGTTTAAGTTCTAAAGTTGTTGGACTTTCAATCCCTGCTTCTTCATTTTTAAAAGAACCTGTAACTTCATCATCTTTTGTAGCTTCTGTTTTAGAAACTAACTTTCCATACTGCTTACGAATAGTGGTAATCTGATTATCAATCATCTTATCATCTGCCGTAATTTCATAGGCAGATATCCCTTTTTTAGGTTGTAGGTTGATATCAAATTTAGGCGCCATTCCTAAGTCAAACTCAAAAGTGTAATCTTCAACATTCCAATCAAAGTGCTCTTGGTTTTTAGGTAATGGATTTCCTAAAACATCTATTTTTTCTTCAGAAAGAAACTTCCCTAAAGCATCTTGAAGTAGTTTGTTTACCTCATCTACACGTACAGCCATCCCGTATTGTTTTTGCACAAGACCCATAGGCACATGTCCTTTTCTAAATCCTGGAATATTTGCTGTTTTTCTATAGTCTTTAAGAATAGACAACACCTTATCGTGATAATCATCTTTTGCAATAGCTACTTTTACTACCGCATTTAAGTCGTCTATTTGTTCTTTTGTAATATTCATGCTAGCTTTATTTGAGGGCGCAAAAATACGTAATTTTTTTACACCTCAACAATCTTAAAACCTTTGAATTTACGACCGTTTGTCACTTTTTAAGCAAGTATATAGGATACTCTGGAAAATACTCAGCAATACACTAAAAAGGATACCATACCAGATATTCTTAACGGCAAACCCATCTACAAAGTAATCTGCCATCAAAATAATAAAAGCATTAATAAAAAGTAGAAACAAACCTAAAGTCAAGATTGTGATGGGCAAAGTTAAAATCACAAGTATAGGCTTAACGATTAAACGCAATATTCCTAATACTACCGCTACAATTAAAGCAGATGTATAACCATCCAGACTTACACCTGGAAGGATATGGGCCAACACAAACACCGCTAGAGCGGTGAGCAACAGTTTTAAAATCATTTTCATAATAGACTTGTTTTAAAGTAAGATACAAAAAAAGCGCACTGTACAAACAATGCGCTTTTTTATATATCAAAAATGATGTTTTAATTTACATCATCACTTATAGTAACTGTTGAAAAATTCCCTATATCTACATTAGGAATAGTAGAACCGTATTGCGCATTAACCGCATCTAAAATAACGTTAGCTGTTAGTGCATATCCTCTAGGTGTTGGGTGAACCCCATCCAATGAGAAAGCACCTCCGGTTACAAAGGTAGATGTAAGCACACCTCCATTAAAAGGAGTACCGCCACTAGCCACTTGCTGTAAAGCGCTTTGTGCATCTGCTAAGGCAAGGCCATTTGCAGCAGCAAGACCTTCTATTGTCGCATTGTATGATGCTTGAGCTGTTGTTATTGCAGCTTGTTCAGTACTAGTTAAAACAAATTGATCTGCTAAGGGCACGGTAACCCCATTAACAGATTGTTGTGCCGCTTGCTCTGCTGGAAAGCCTAAACTTACAAGAAAATCAAATGTTGCTTGATCTTGAGTACCTAAAACTCCTGCCGCCGTTAACGGAACAATATCAGCCGCAGTTGCCTGACGCAAAGTAGACAATACTCCTGCCGTTAAAGGATCTAAATTAAATGGAGGTCCTTGAACTATAGCAGAAATATCTGTAAGACTATCATCTTGCAGTGTTACAAAGTTAACCCCATCTACAAAGTTAACTTGTCTGGCAGCCGCCTCAGCCGCAGTTATAATCCCAAAAGAGGCTAAACCAGGAAGCACCTGGGTATTATATGCCCCAAAAGCAGTATTAAGCGCTCCTGCCGTTGCAGCATCAAGTGGTATTGCTTGTGATGGAACTGTTGTAAAGAAAGGAATAGACGTTACATCTGGTAAATTTACAAGTACCCCTTGAGCTCCAGTTCCAGTTAAGGCCTGTACCTGTTGAGCATAAGCACTTGCAAATACATTAGGATCTGTAATATCATTAGTACTGTAGGTAGACGGATCTAAATTACCGGTTTGATCCACACCTGCTCCACCAGAAGTAGCAAAACCTAAGATGTCATTGTTTCCTATCCATAAAGAAAAGAATGACGGGTTTTGAGCTACCGCATCTCCTATTACCGTTGCGTTAGGCTCAGAAGCAAAACGTATAAAATAAGGATTAGCGAGAGGGAAATTAGCTACATTCCCGTAGCCTGGAAATAGCAAATCAAAACTTCTTGCTCCAGGAACCCCCATATTATTGAAGTTTCCAGAAATTACATTTGAAATATCTGTAGTAGGGCTTCCTGCCAAAATAGCCGGCCCAGGATTACCATTCTCATCTGTCGCTAGAACAAATCTGTTCTGAGTAATTTGATTGCCTCCTAAAAGTAATCCTCCTAAATTATCATCTACTAAAGGCTGATTAAAAACTCCTCCTCCAGCAAGTGCAAACTGGGTTGCCATTATATTAGGATAAGAATTTTCTTGTCCTGTAATGTATAAGGCACTATCTGCAAATCCTGCTGTAAGTGAATTACCAACAGCTACATAGTTTGAAAAATCTGCTTCTCCACTTGTGAAGAAACCAGCATCTGTTACTGACTCATCAAATTCTGGTTCACAGCCCACAAATCCAAATGCAATTGCTGGGATGGCAATATATTTTATAAATTTTTTCATCGTTTTCATGTATTATAGTTTGTAACTTACTCCTAATCCTCCTACTACAGCAGAAGATTTATAGGTTCCCTCAAAAGGCACTGGTGTGCCATCTGCCTCAAAAAAGGAATCAAACGAAGCGTCAATTTCTTTAAAACTTAGATATAAGAAAGAAGCATCAATGGCTAATTTTTCATTAATATTATAAGTAAATCCTCCTGTAAAACCATTAGAATCATTACGAGGAGTTTCTGGAGCAAAGAATCCGTCTTGTACTGGAGACTCATCAAAATAATATCCCGCACGTAAATCGAGTTTTTCATTAAGAGAGTATTGTGCTCCTACCCGAATCGTACTTGCATCTTCATAATTACGAGGGTTAATAGACTCTAAGGCTACAGATCCATCAGATCCTAAAAATTGAAGATCTAAAGATTCATAAGCACTCCACTCTGCATAATTGTAATCCAACGCAAATAACCATTTATCATTAGGCTTATACGATAATCCAACTGTCCATTCTGCCGGTAAAGGTAGAGAAGCAGTAAAATCAAACTCTCCATTATCGATAGGTGCAAGTGCCGAATCTGGTAAATTAGCAAAAGTTGCTACACCATCTCCTGCTTCAACATTTACATCGATAAGAGATCGATAGTTGAAACCAAGTTTCCATTTATCATTGTCATCTAGATTAAGTAAAGCTCCAAAAGAAAATCCAAATTCTGTGATACCACTCGCATCAATAGTTACATTAGATCTATTACCTTCTAAATCTGTCAAATCTCTATTAAGATTACGATTAAAGTTTACCGATCCTATAGCAAGGATAGGTCCTCCACCTATACTAAATCTTCCTTCTACCACTTCCCACGAGAACAATGGCTGTACATAAATAGATTGCAATTCAATAGAATTTACCAGGTGAGAACCCGCCCAATCTGTTGGATATTCTACAGTACTCCCATAAGGCGTATACACCGCTAGTCCCAAAGCAAACTGATCGCTAACTCTATAACTCGCATATAAATATACTGGTGTTCCTACTGGACTATCTGTTTGTGCAGAGGTTCCAAGATTGGTGTTTTGATACGCGACATCAGAAAAAACAGCAAATCCTCCAGCAGAAATGTTGAATTTATTTTCTAGATGTATTAATCCCGCTGGATTAAAAAAGGCTAACTCGGCACTGTTTACTACGGCAACACCTGTGTGTCCCATAGCGAGTGCGCGGTTTCCTTGCAAACTCACACGGTAACCACCGGCATAAACCACGGCACTTAAGAGCAAGAGTGTAAAAACACTTAATACTTTTTTCATAATTTAATTTAGGTTAAGGGTATATTAAAAATTCTCTAATAAATCGATTGCAAAAATATGGTATTTTGAATAGTTCTCAATTTTTTAACACAATTTATTATGCATACATAATAAATTACTTAAGCAATGTTATAAAAAATTTATCACTTCTTGATAAAAATCTACAGGATTTTCTGCGTGTAGCCAGTGACCAGCTCGTTTTATTACTTTGATTTTAGCTTTCGAGAAAGCTTGATACAATCCATCTTCATCCTCTGGCAAGATATAATTAGAGCGTTCTCCTTTTAAAAACAGTGTATCGCCTTCAAAACTTTTTGTTGTACTTAAGGCCTTACCTATCTCACTAATATTCTTCATTAGCACTTCTAGATTTACTCTCAATCCTAGTTTTCCAGCTTCTTTCCAATATAAATTTTTAAGTAAAAACATGCGAATTCCTATCTCCTTTAAATAATGACTCAGATAGTGATCTGCTGCCTGCCTACTTTTTAGGGCATCTTCATTCTCTATCAAACCTTTCAATCCCTCCAGAATATGATCGTGATGCTGAGGATAGAACTTTGGACCAATATCTGCCACCACGAGCTTATCAATCATTTGAGGATAGTTAGTTGCAAACAACATGGCTGTCTTACCACCCATAGAATGTCCTAATAGCGCAAATTGTTGCAGACTATTATCACTTGCATATTGCTGTAGATCATTAGCCATAACTTCATAACTAAAATCTGTATGATGAAAACTGCGACCGTGATTACGTTGGTCTACAAGATGCACTTGAAAGCCATTTTGAGAAAACTTCCTTCCTAAGGTCTTCCAGTTATCTCCCATACCCAAAAACCCATGTAATATTATAAGGGGTCTTCCCTCTCCTATTATTTTGCTGTATAACTCCACTATTCTTTTATTCTTTTAGCTTTTCAAGATATCCATAAATCACCTTTTCAAATCCAAAGTATAAAGCCTCTGAAATAAGGGCATGACCTATAGATACTTCAAGCAATCGCGGAATACTATTTTTAAAATAAGTGATGTTTTCTAAGGACAAATCGTGTCCTGCATTAATCCCAAGACCTAGATCGTTTGCAATGAGTGCACTTTCTATATACGGTTTAATTGCTTCTTCCTTATTATGAGCATATCCCTGTGCATAGGCTTCTGTATATAATTCTATACGATCTGTACCGGTGTTCTTAGCACCTTCTATCATACTAGCCACAGGATCCACAAAAATAGAGGTTCGTATACCTGCATTTTTAAAAGATGCAATGACATCTTTCAAAAAATCAATATGCTTTATCGTATCCCAACCGGCATTGCTAGTTATTGCATCTACAGCATCTGGTACTAAAGTAACCTGAGCAGGTTTAGTCTCTAGTACAAGATCAATAAATTTCTGATTAGGATTACCTTCTATATTAAACTCTGTAGTGACAATCTTTGCCAGATCCCGAGTATCTTGATATTTAATATGGCGTTCATCAGGTCGCGGATGTACCGTAATGCCTTCTGCCCCAAAACGCTCTAAATCCTTTGCTACTTGGATTAAATTAGGAACATCTCCTCCTCGCGCATTGCGCAAGGTCGCTACCTTATTTATATTAACACTAAGCTTTGTCATTAAGTGTGGAATATTATTTGCGTACAAAAATACAAATAGACAAGGCGTAGCAGCTTATTTTTTCATTATTTTGCAATATGATCATTACAGATTTTATCATAAACGATATTAAACCCGTTTCTGCAAGTCAGGCAATCGGAGATTTACAATCTCTTTTTTCGCAAACCACCTACTCTCATGTGCCTGTTACTAATAGCAATGTGTATGCGGGTTGTATGGATGAAAATGATGTGCATTGTTATGATGCATCTTGTATTGTTGAGGATTATACTCACTCGCTAAATCCCTTTTTTGTGCGCTATGAAACAAACTGGCTTGACATTTTAGAAATGTTTGCCCAGCATCGTACAAACATAATGCCTGTTCTAGATAGTTCTGGCAAGTATCTAGGGTATTATGAACTAGAAGACGTAATGAACTTTTTTAACAATACGCCGTTTATTCGAGAACCTGGCAGTGTGGTTATAATAGAAAAAGGAGTTTTGGATTACTCATTTAGTGAAATCAGTCAAATAGTAGAATCCAATGACGGTAAAATTTGGGGGATGTTTATTTCAAGAATAGAAAATGACTTGGCTCAAATTTCAATAAAATTAGGCAGATCTAACTTTAATGATATCCTATCGACCTTTAGAAGGTATAGTTACAAAGTAGTTTCTAGCCATCAAGAAGACACCTTTTTAACAGACCTAAGAAACAGATCGAAGTATCTAGAAAAATATCTTAACATCTAACAAAGCTATGAAAGTAGGTATCTATGGTCAATTTTATCATAAAGAAGCAGCCCGCTATGTTCAAGAACTTTTGGATATCTTAGGTAAAAAACAAATAGAGGTAATTATAGAGAAAAACTTCTTGAACCTTATTAATGAGCACGACCAGATCCAGGCTAACTACGATCACTTTAGCACATTTGAAGAACTAGATAATAGTTATGATTTGTTTTTTAGTATTGGAGGTGATGGAACGATATTGAAAACTGTGACTTACATCAGAGACCTTAATATTCCTATTGCTGGTATTAATACAGGAAGGTTAGGTTTTTTAGCTACTATTAAGAAGGAAGAGATTGCAGATTCTATTGATAAGATATTAGATGGACAATATGAACTGTCAAATAGGAGTCTCATACAAGCAAAAATAGAAGGCAATGAAGATACCTTGGGAGAATTAGACTTCGCACTTAATGAAATCGCCGTAAATAGAAAAAATACCACGAGTATGATTTCTGTTACGACGCATTTAGACGAAGAAAAACTAACAAATTATTGGGCAGATGGCCTTATTGTAGCAACTCCAACGGGAAGCACTGGCTATTCACTAAGTTGCGGAGGCCCAGTTATTGCACCAGGAACATCAAGCATAGTTCTAACACCTATTGCACCTCACAATTTAAATGCTCGACCCCTAGTAGTGCCAGATGACACCGTAATTACATTACAGGTTTCAGGACGTGAAGAACAGCATCTCATTTCTTTAGACTCACGCATATTAACCCTTGATAACGATACTTTAATAACGCTAAGAAAAGCACCTTTTACTATTAAACTTATTACACTAAGAGGTGAAAGTTTTTTAAAAACGATTCGGAAGAAGCTCTTATGGGGAGAAGATAAGCGCAACTAGAACAATAATTCTTTCTTATTTATGTTTATCCTAGGTGTATTAAAAATAGGGTTAGAGCTTTACGCTTTCGCGAAAGCGGTATTCTTTTTTTTTAACATTTCTCTAACTTATGATTAATAGGCACACATTATTGTTATATTTGCAAACTTTTGTAGTTATATGAGGTATCTGACGGTTGTTATAATAGCCTTATTTTTTAGTTCTAATTCCCCTGCACAAACCTATGAAATAGGACTTTATGCTGGCGGAGCTAATTTTGTTGGAGATGTTGGGTCAACAAGTTTTATTGCTCCTAATGCTCCAGCAGTAGGGATTGTTGGAAAATGGAATAGAAGTGCTAGACATAGTTTTAGATTCTCTGCAATTTTTGCACAGTTAGTGGGAGATGATACAGATAGTGCTGAATCTCGCAGACAATTAAGAGGATCATCCTTTGAAAATAATATCACAGAAGTATCATTGGGCCTTGAATATACATTTTGGGATTTTGATATGTTTAAAGAACGTAATCCATCTACTCCATATTTATATACAGGTCTAACAGTTTTTAATCAAGATGATTTAAGAACTACCCCTAATAATTCTGTAAGTTTAGGTGGTATTTTAAATTTTGCAATACCAATGGTATTAGGTTATAAATTTGCATTTGCACAAAACTTTGTCTTTGCCTTTGAAATAGGAGCGCGATACGCTTTAACTGATAACATTGACGGCAGTGCTCCTAAGAATGATCCAAACGGAAATTTTCGTTTTGGTAATATTAGTAATGATGATTGGTATATGTTTACTGGATTTACGATAACATATACTTTTGGAAAAAAACCATGTTTTTGCGCATTTTAAGTTAAAAATGGAGATTATAGAGCACATTGATCGAAACAAATTACCACAACATGTAGCCATTATCATGGACGGAAATGGTCGATGGGCAAAAAAACAAGGACTATTTAGAGCCGCTGGGCACAAAAAAGGCACACAAGGCGTTAAGCAAGCTGTAGAAGGATGTGCTGAACTTGGCATACCGTACTTGACACTATATGCTTTTTCTACTGAGAATTGGAATAGACCTAAAAAGGAAATTGATATTCTAATGAACCTTCTTGTGTCTTCTTTAAAAAAAGAATTAAAGACCTTACAAGAAAACGATGTTGCTTTGCATACTATTGGAAATACAGACACACTTCCGAAGAAGGCACAAAAAGAATTAAAAGAGGTCATTGAAAAGACAAAAACTAACAAAAGATTAAGAGTAACGCTCGCTCTGAGTTACGGAGGACGTGAAGAAATTCTTAAAACTTTACAAGAAATAAGCATTAAAGTTAAAAATAACATAATTTCGCCTTCTGAGATTGATGAGTCTCTTATTAATAGGCATCTTTACACCCATGACATGCCCGATGTAGATTTACTCATCAGGACAAGTGGTGAACAACGAGTAAGTAATTTTTTGTTATGGCAAATTGCCTATGCAGAGTTTTACTTCACTTCTGTATTATGGCCAGATTTCAAAAAAGAACATCTGCACGATGCTATTTATAATTATCAGAAAAGAGAACGACGATTTGGAAAGACGAGCGAACAGATTAAATAAAGGAAAAAAGCAGATTTTGATAAAAAAAATTACCCTATTACTTGCTTTTTTTGCAAGCTTAACTGTTTTGTCTCAAAGAGATTTACCTCTGGATCCTGATGTTAAATATGAAGTAGCAGATATTACTGTAACTGGCACAACTACTTACAACGAAAATACAGTTATAGCATTTACTGGGCTAAGAGTTGGCGAAAGACTTTATCTGCCTGGGGAGAAAATTAGTAATGTAATAAAGAAATTATGGGGTTTAGAATTATTTTCTGACATCAATCTATTTGTCACCGACTTGGATGGCGACAAGGTTAAGTTACAGCTGGATATAAAGGAAGTGCCAGAACTTAATGAAGTTAAATTTAGAGGTATTAAAGAAAAAAAGGGAGTTGCCTTTATTAAGGACAATGGACTAAATAAAGGTGCAAAAGTTACCGAAAACCTTATTACCAATACAAAAAATTACATTGAGAACAATTACAGAAACAAGGGGTATTTGAACACTAAAGTTTTTGTCAATTCTATAACGAAAGAAGACAGTGTATCGAAAAATAAAGTAGACTTAGTCGTTAATATTGATAAAGGAGAACGAGTAAAAATTAAAGACATTGTTTTTGACGGGAGACAAGAACTCCAAAATAAGAGATTGACCGCTGCCATGAAAAACACAAAGAAGAAAAAACTTTGGCGTTTTTGGAAGAGATCTAAATTTATTGAAAGTGACTATGAGGACGATAAAGTTGCCTTGGTAAACAAATACAAAGAAAAAGGATTTAGGGATGCTCGTATTCTTATGGACACCATCTACAGTGACAATGGGACCGATATTACTCTTAAGCTAGATGTTCAAGAAGGGAAACGTTATTATATAGGTGATATAAATTTTATTGGAAACACAGTTTATAGTGATGCTCAATTACAAACTAAGTTAGGCTTGCGTAAAGGGGATGTCTATAATGGTGTTTTGTTAAAAGAAAGAGTGCAAAAAGAAGGGGATCCAGACGCAGATGATCTAGCAAATTTATATCAAAATAGCGGATACTTATTCTCCAATATTAATGCCGTAGAAACTGGTGTAAATCAAGATACTATTAATTTTGAAGTGCGTATTTCTGAAGGTAAACTGGCCTATTTCAATCGTGTAGAAGTAAAAGGAAATGATAAGACTAAGGATAAGGTAATTTATCGTGAGCTTCTTACTAAACCGGGACAGCGTTACAGTAAAGAAGCCGTAGTAGGAACTATTAGAGAATTAGGAAGACTAGGATTTTTTGATGCACAGCAACTTACTCCTGAGTTTAAAAACTTTGATCAAATAGGTGGCACAGTAGATTTAGAATACAATGTTGTAGAACAAGGGGCCAGCCAAATAGAATTGCAAGGTGGATTTGGTGGAGGTGGATTTGTAGGAACTCTAGGTTTATCCTTTAACAATTTTTCCATCCAAAATATATTTAATAAAGATGCATACAGACCCTTGCCTATGGGAGATGGTCAGCAGTTTTCCTTAAGAGCTCAGGCCAGTCAGTTTTTTCAAACTTATACTATCTCTTTAACTGATCCTTGGTTTGGAGGAAAAAAACCTGTACAATTTAGTGCATCACTATCTCATACAATACAATTCTTATTTAATAACCTTGCTACTTCTCAAGCAGATCGTGTGGATAGGAATAGTCGTTTTAATATTACAGGAGGATCTGTAGGACTAGCAAAACGTTTGACTTGGCCAGATCGCAATTTTACGCTGTCCCATGCATTAAGTTATCAACATTTTGATCTTGTAAACTTTAATACTGGCTTATTTACTTTTGGTGATGGGGCTTCAGAAAACTTAGCCTATACCATAGGATTGAGTAGAAATAACACTTTTAACAATCCTATTTTTCCTACAGGAGGATCAGAATGGAGCGTTAGTGCAAAACTTACTTTACCCTATTCTGCATGGAATGGCGTAGATTATGGTCAATTAGCTGAGGACCGAATTCTAGCTGTTGAAGCTCAAGACGCAAGTGCGATTGGAGAAATAGACCAAGAACGATTTAGATTCTTAGAGTACTATAAAGTAAAGTTTGCGGGTAAATGGTATACCAGTCTAGGATCGAAGTTTGTGCTGCAATCTAATGTAGAATTTGGATGGCTAGGAGCTTATAATCAACAAAGAGGTGTTCCTCCATTTGAACGCTTTTTCCTAGGAGGAGATGGTTTAGGCGGTTTCTCATTGGACGGTCGTGAAATTATTCGATTAAGAGGTTATCCTAATCAATCTGTAACTCCGCAAGATAGAGGTATAGCGACAACAACAACTGCAAATGATGGTGCTACTATCTATAATAAATTTAGTTTAGAGCTTAGATATCCTATCACTTTTAGTCAAGCGGCAACCATTTATGCACTCGCATTTACAGAAGGTGGATCTTCTTATGACAATTTTAGAGATTATAATCCGTTTCAATTGAGCAGGTCTGCTGGAGCAGGAATTCGTATATTTATGCCTGCCTTTGGATTATTAGGGCTGGATTTTGGATATGGATTCGATCCTATTCCTGGGCTTACATCGCCTAATGGATGGGAAACTCACTTCATTATCGGACAGCAGTTTTAATTTTTGGCACGATTATTTCTAAAACAACTTTGACTGATTATGAATACAAAAGTTTTTTTATTTCTAGTGGGTACATTAATGATGACCCTTCAAACTACAAATGCGCAGCGCAGCATTAGAATAGGATATATTGATATGGATTATATTCTTGAAAATGTACCTGAATTTCAAGAAGCCTCAAAACAGCTAGATGATAAAGTAAATAGATGGAAGGGAGAAATTGAATCCAAGATAGGTTCTGTAGACGCAATGAAAAAGCAATTGGAAAATGAACGCCCTTTGCTTACCGCAGAATTGATAGAAGAACGAAATGAGGAGATTACTTTTGAAGAAGATCAAATATTAGACTATCAACAAAAGCGTTTTGGACCAGGAGGAGATTTAGCCATCCAAAAAAGACAACTCGTAGAGCCTGTACAAGATCAAGTTTTCAATGCAGTACAAGAAATCTCTGCAAATAAGAAATATGATTATGTAATGAATAAGTCTGAAGTTCTTATGTTATATGCAGCAGATAGACATGACATAAGCGATCAGGTATTACGTAGTATTACTAGATCATCCAAGCGTAAACAAATAAACGGCAAAAAAGATGAGGATGCATTTGACAGAGATGAATCTAAGACTGTAGAAGAAGACCAGGCAACTTTAGAGAGACAAAGACAAATTGAAGCTAAAAAGAGCGAAAGAGAAGCAGCTCTTGAGGAAAGAGCTTCTACACGTGCAACAGAAAAAGAAGAACGCCAAAAGGCTTTTGAAGAAAGAAGACAACGTTTACTTGAAGAAAGACAGCGTAAAAAAGATTCTCTTGCTGCGATACGGTTAGCCAAATCAGAAATTAAAACCTCTAAAGAAAAGCCTGCAGGTGACAATGCAAAACCTGCTGATGCTAGAGTAACTGCGCTGGAAGCCCGTAAAAGACGTAAAGATTCGATACTTAATGCCCGAAAAGTAAGAAGAGATTCTATATTAAACGCAAGAAAGAATAGGAACGCTCCGCCAGTTCCAGATAATGAAGAAGGAGGCGGTCAATAATTAAAATTTTATAACACTTAACTTAATAAATTAAATTACAATGAAACAGATTAAAAAAGTATTAGTAGCAGTTGCATTAGTAGTAGGAATGACAAGTGCAGTTCAAGCACAGGATTCTAAAGTAGCCCATATTAATACACAAGAACTAGTAGAAGCTATGCCTAGCTACAAAGCAGCTCTTGGAGATCTTGAGAAATTACAACGTTCATATGATAGTCAGATTAATGAAATGGGAACAGAGTTGCAAAAGACAATGGAACGTTATGGACGTGAAGTAGAGACTCAAACAGACGAAGAAAATCTTAGACGTCAGAAAGAAGTTCAGGAAACTAACCAGAACATCGTAGAGTACCGTCAAAATGCGTTAAAAGATCTTCAGACTAAAGAGCAAGACCTTTTAGCACCTTTGCTTGAGCAAGCTCGTGTAGCTATTCAAAAAGTGGCAAGAACAAAAGGATTCCAATTTGTATTAGATTCTACGCCAGGTGCTGGTGGAGTAATTATGGCTGATGGATATGATCTAATGAATGATGTAAAAGCAGATTTAGGGATATAAATTTTACTCCTTATTCAGAAACTTGTCCCGACAATTATCGGGAAGAATAACATTAAACAATATAAAAAACTGCCTTCATAATGAGGGCAGTTTTTTATTTTAGCAGAATATGCAATCACAACAATCTATAGGAGTATTTGACAGTGGTGTAGGCGGAACCTCTATATGGAAGGAGATTGTGACCTTACTGCCTAAAGAATCTACAATTTATCTTGCAGATAGTACTAATGCACCTTACGGTAACAAAAATGAGAAGCAAATCCTTGAACTATGCATAAAAAATACGGAAAAGCTTATTGCGTTGGGAGCTAAAATTATTGTTGTTGCCTGCAATACAGCTACTACTAACGCCATAGATTACTTAAGAGCAACTTACCCTATTCCTTTTATTGGCATTGAACCGGCCATAAAACCCGCTGCTCTGCAATCCAAACATAAAAGCGTAGGCATCCTTGCCACAAAAGGCACCTTAAATAGCAAACTTTTTAATGATACCGCAGCAAGATATACACAAGACATAGCAGTCGTGGAAATCATGGGAGAAGGCCTTGTGCCCCTCATAGAAAAAGGAGATTTAGAAAACCCTGAATTAGTATATCTATTAAAAAAATATTTAGCCCCTATGGTAGATGCTCGTATAGACTATCTGGTTTTAGGATGTAGTCATTATCCTTATCTCATCCCTTTAATGAGAGGATTGCTACCTGCTCATATACAAATTATTGACTCTGGAGAAGCGGTGGCAAAACAAACGCAACACGTGCTTAAATCTCTTGATTTAATAGAAACAAATGCACACAACCCAAAACACTTGTTACTTACTAACGGAGAACTTGATGTGCTTACTTATTTTATTGAAAACTTTGGCGAAAGCAAAAACAGTAAGAATTTAAAAATGCAGATTAAAAGAGAAGCTTTTTAACTATTTAAAATGCGCAAGTAAATTAGCCTTTTGGCTAGCAGAAACCATTACTTCTTTTCCATTGCTCAAGACTACAGAACCTCCTTTACCTTTTTTATACCCAGTAATTTGATCTACATTAACTAGGTAAGATTTATGTACTCTAGCAAAGCCAAAATCGGTTAAGGCCTCTTCAAAATACTTAAGCGTCTTACTAATTAATTTTTTCTTGCCTTCTTTCAGGAAGATTTGAGTATAATTATCATCTGCCTGGCAATAGAGAATATCTTCTGCGGCAATAACCTCAAATCCATCTTGTACTGGCAGCGTAATTTTACCTTGTTTTTGAGCAGTATTAGTAGTGAGCACTTTATTTTCAAGAGCTATCTCTTTTTTCTTTATTGCGGCAACATAATCCACCGCTTTGATTAGCTCATCAATAGACACAGGTTTTAATATATAATAGGAAGCGTGGGTATTTAAGGCCTCTATGGCATATTGATTGTAAGCAGTAACAAAAACAGTTTCAAAGGAACGATCACCTACTTGCTCTAGTAAATCAAAAGCATTCCCGTGTGGCATTTCTACATCTAAGAAGACAAGATCTAGCTTATGATTTCTGATCAATTCAAGACCTTGAGCGATGTTCTCTGCTTCGCCCACAAGTTCTACTTGAGGACAGTATTTTTTAAGATAATTATGTAATGTATCTCTACTCGTTTTCTCATCTTCTACAATAATGGTTTTTAATGTATTCATTTTAGTCCTTTTTTATGGTAAGTGAAACTTTAGTCCCCTCTCCAGTAGTATATACATCAGAAATCGCAACATCTACCCTATCTCCATACATCTCATTAAGTATGGATATACGTTTTTTGATATTACTCATACCCTTACTTTTTTGTTTCTTTTGATTATCTGTTTTTAGCTCCTTACTTCTTGTTCTCCCAACTCCATCATCTGTAACCGTAATTATTGCCGTGTCAGTATCCTTTTGTGTGAACTCTATCTTAAGCGACCCTTTCTCTTCTTTATAACGCATGCCATGCCATACAGCATTCTCCACATAAGGCTGCAATAACATAGGCGGAATCTCAAAGGCTTCAACATCTAGATCTGGGTCAATCTCCAAGCTATATTCAAACTTGTCTTTAAATCTAAAATGTTCTAGCATAACGTATTTTTCGATAAGCTCAATCTCCTTAGATAAGGGAATAAAGTCTTCTTCACTATTCTCCAAAACTGATCGCATTAAAATCGAAAAGTCAGATAAATACTTATTAGCAGTTCGTTCATCATTTGAGGCAATAAAGCTATTAACAGAATTTAAGGCATTGAAAATAAAGTGAGGATTCATTTGAGAACGAAGCCCCTTCAAAGCAAGCAGATTATTAGCATATTTTTGCTGCTTTGAGCTCCTATACATAGCAAAAGCGGTTAACAAAAGCATTATGGTAATCAAAGCTAAGGCCCCAATAATTATGTTCTGACGCAGGTTTCTTCCGTCTGTTAATTCTTGATCCCTAAATGCCAGTTGATATCTACTTTCATTGAGGGCTCTATCTTTCTCAAGACTAGCAATACGGTTTTGCTTTTCGGCAAGTTCTTTTCCAAAACGTCTTGCTTGTGCTAATTCTTGTTCTTTTTGAATATAATTCTCATCTACAAGTTCCTGATAACGTTCAAGACTAGCGATGGCTAATTCAAAATCTCCTTTATCCCTAAAAACTTCCGAAAGTCTTCTAGTAGCGTCTTTCTCGACGATCAAATCCTCTCTTTCTGCTGCTTCTGCAATACTCTTTTCAAAAAAGGGGATTGCTTCATCTAGCTCTTTTTTAGAGACATAGGCACTTGCAATCTTATAGTTTTGTTTTTGAGAAGTGATCGGCTCTTCATTAGATAAAGAATCTAAAACCGCTTCATTGAGACTATTTAAAACTTCTTTTCGCAATGCTATCTCTTCATCATAAGATTTAGTTTTATTATAATAATCTGCTGCCTGAACTTTTACCTTAGCCGAATTTGCAGAAACTTCTTGATTAGATATTTCCAAAGCATCATCATAAAGAGATTTTGCTTTTTGTTGCGCTCCAGAGTTAGCAAATAAATTAGCCAACTTTGTTGTAATTCTGGTTGAAGTAGTTCTATCATTTCGAGATTTAGCTTCACCCAGCAAGGCTTGATACACCTTCTCAGCATTAGCTATATCACCTGTTGCCGTATAACTATCACCTAGATTTTCTTGTACCTCCATTTTGATAGGAGATCGTAGTCTAGATTTAAAAATCGTACTTGACAATTCAATACTCTCCTGATAGTTCTTGTTGAGATGATAGGTTTTTGCCAGCGCTATCTGTCTGTCTAATGAGCTAAATTCTCTAAGACTTAATCTATAATTTGTAACTGCTAGATCATATTGCTTCCAATACGAATAAATCTCTGCGAGTAAAGCAAAGGCCTCTGCCCGTTGCTGAGAAGAAATCGTTTTATCTCCAAGTGCATTGGCAACGTAATCCAATCCTTGAGCGGCGTCCTTCTTATAATTTACCCTTCCTAATTCAAGATTATCTTCAAAGCTTAATTGTCTTTGTTCAAAATCATCTAAAACAGTCTCTTCTACATCTAGTTCTAAAGCTTCTGGATGCACTTCAATGCGTATACGTTCAGTATCTGTTATCGTATAATACACTGTTTCAAAACCCGCATTTCTAATAACAAGCTCATCTCCTACTCTAGCTCTTATTGTAAAATCACCACTTCCATTTGTAGCGGTATAATCTCCTCCTTTAACCTCTACATTAACTTTAGATATAGGACTCATGGTTTGGACATCTAGAACACTCCCTTTAATCGTGAGAAGTGGAGTTTCAGAACGTTTTAGATATGTATTCTTTTCCTGGGCAAGAGCAGGTAATTGGAATGCTAAACTCAATCCAATTATTAACAGAATATATATGTATGTACATTTTTTCATCTAGGCCAAACTTACTGCAAAAATTGCAGCAAAAAAATTGAGTAGGATGTAATCCCTCTTAAAATAGACCTTTTTACTCACAAAAAAGATAGCACTACTCATTACAAAGCACACTTTACTCATTAAAATGTAGCATTCCCTCATTCCATATTTCTACACCTCACGTTTCGGAATACTTTTACTTAAAATTCATCAAACTTAAATATTATGAAAACAATCGCAATCGCAATCACAACACTATTCACTACCGCAGTATTAGGCGCAACAAATTATGAAACTACAATGGATTCTAACGCACACGCTTTCGCGAAAGCGGACTCAGATCCAGATAACAATGTTATAAAAGTTGCCATCCTCTTAGACACCTCAAATAGTATGGATGGCCTTATCGACCAGGCAAAAGCACAGCTTTGGGAACTCGTAAATGAGTTGTCTTATGCAAAGTATGGTAATGATGTCCAACCTAGCCTTCAAATCGCACTCTATGAATATGGGAATGATAGATTGAATGCCCGTGAAGGTTTTATACGACAGGTTAGCCCTTTTACAAATGACTTAGATGAAATTTCCGGACAGTTGTTTGCTCTTACAACAAATGGTGGAAATGAATATTGTGGTCAGGTAATACAAACCTCATTAAACCAGTTAAATTGGGGCGAAAGAGCACATGATCTTAATCTTATTTTTATAGCTGGCAACGAAGCTTTTAATCAAGGTCCTGTAGATTATAAAAATGCTGCCAGTAATGCTTGCGCAAAGGACGTGACCATAAATACTATTTTCTGTGGTGAATACAATCAAGGTACAAATACCTATTGGAAAGACGGTGCTAGACTTACCCAAGGAGATTATATTGCCATCAATCACGACAAGCAAACAGTGCACATTCCTTCTCCCTATGATGATCATATTTTAGAAAAGAATAGAGCACTCAATGCGACCTATGTACGTTATGGTATTCAAGGTAAAGCAAAAGCTGCTATGCAGACAGAACAGGATAATAATGCATCTCAATACGGTCAAGCAAATGCAGTAAAAAGAGCTGTGAGCAAGAGTTCTCACTTTTACAAAAACAGCAGTTGGGATCTTGTAGATGCAGTTGAAGAAGAAAATCTGAATCTAGAAGATGTCGCTCAAGCCTCTCTCCCAAAAGAATTACAGGGTAAATCCACTAAAGAAATCGAACAATATGTAGCAACAAAACGCCAAGAACGCGAACAAATACAAAAAGAGATAGCTACCCTTAATAAAAAGCGCCTTGACTATGTGGCCACAAAAGAAAAAGCTAGTGATAATGAGTTACGTAACGCAATGCTTGACGCAATTAAGAAGCAAGCCACAAAAAAAGAATATACTTGGGAGTAATACAATGTACTCCTACAGATATTCACTAAATTCTTTATGACACCCATAGCTAAAATCTATCCGGAATATCCATTAGCCTAGAAATCGTTGTTACCTATTATTTGAACCTATACTCTTACAATAAGTTTAGTTAAAATTAAAAAGCCCCATCGCAAGCGATGGGGCTTTTTAATATGATAAGAAAATAATATTAGTTTACGGCAGGACAATTACAATCATAAGGATCTTTATCATCTCCAAGATTATAACCTAAAGTAATCTGATGAAAACCTGCATCTACTAAAACTACAGAATTAGCCTGATACGTATACGTATATCCAAATATGAACTTATTATACTTCCCTCCTACAAATGGAGTGATTTGTTGTAGTTTTTGAATGTCTACAGTTGCTCCGTTAGGTGTAAATTCGGCACCATCTAGACTCCTTCTGTAAGACAATCCACCCCATATTTTACCCCAATCTAAGCTATAATATGCTTTTGCATTAATATCAAATGTTGCCTCTTGAGTCTCATCTGTTAATTGGAATAAAATCGAAGGTTCAAAACTCCAATCTGAGAAATTAGGTGATATGGTCTGACCTAATGAAAGTAAATATCTACGTTGGTTATTAGGTTCAAAATTAGCACTAAAAATATCTCTTTCTGCTGGTATTGCATTCTTAACCGTGAAGTGTGATGAGAAATTGAGAAAGTTATATGATACCCCAAAATCAATATTTAAATAAGAATCAGATTGCACAATACCCGCAATAACAGGATCAAAATCTGTAAGATCAAAATTAGTTTCATCCAGACTTCCTTGAATTAATCCAAGACTAAGCCCAAACGACAATTGATTAAGTTCTACATAACCCCTTGATAATAGAAGGTGATACGCAAAGGTTGCATACGCACCTTGCTGAGAAAAAAAACCGTTACTATCATTAAATAGTATTCCTCCCACGCCTACTTTCTCGCCTATCCTGCTATTTATACTAACCGTTTGCAATGCTGGTGCATTTTCTAATCCAGCCCATTGACTTCTTGCTGTCCCTCTCAATTTTGTTGTTTGCGAAGCACCCGCCATGGATGGATGCAATAAGTATAAATTATCTTGTAGGTAATCAAATAATACAGGTATACCCTCTTGAGCCGAAGCAAATTGCGCAACAACTAGCGCAAGAATTACATAATATTTTTTCATTTTCATGTAGTTTCCATTATGGGGAATGTCATGCCGTATATTACTATATTCCATACAGCAAGAGTCAAATATATAACTTTTTAACGTACTGCTTAAGAGTTTAACACCTATAAAACTATCAAACTGCTTATTTCAAGCTGAAAAAATATTCAGTTCAATACATAGTACTATTTCAAAATCAAAATTCTCGCTTTCGCGAAAGCATCATGCCCTTATTGTTTGTGTAACGCAAATTCTAGTGTAATATTGAATAACCGCACTATTATTTAGTTATTTCCTTCTTAGCTCTGTTAGACATGTTCATTATCTTTGAAAAAAAATGCAATGAGCAAATACAGTATCTCCATAGAAGGCACATCTAATCCAGCTATAAAAAAATTTCAAGCAGATCAATTTCTAGTCAACCACAATAGCTACGAGTTCAATAATATTGATGAGGCCTCTAATTCTCCGTTAGCACAGCAACTATTTTACCTTCCCTTTGTAAAAACCGTTTATATCGCACAAAATTTTGTAGCAATAGAGAAGTACAATATTGTAGAGTGGATTGATATTCAGAAAGAAGTTTCTACGCAAATTGAAGATTATCTTAATGATAATGGTGTCGTTATTATTGAGGACATTCAAGCAAAAAAAATACCCGTAACGGTATATGCTGAAAGCACTCCAAACCCATCTACCCTTAAGTTTGTAGCAAATAAAAAACTAGTAACCAATCCTTTTGATTTTAAATCGATTGATGAGGCTGCGCACGCTCCACTCGCTAAAGCGCTATTCCATCTTCCTTTTGTAAAAGAAGTATTTATGGACGAGAACTATGTAAGTGTTCAAAAATATGAAGTCACAGAATGGGATGAGGTGGTCACAGAAACTAGAGAGTTTATTCGAGATTATATTCAAGACGGCAAGGAAATAGTGTCGCCAGAACTTTTAAAGACCCCGCAACAGGTTGAAACCATTGCCGAAAAAGAATTTGAAACTCTTGACGACACATCTAAGGAAATTGTAAATATTATTGAAGAGTATGTAAAACCTGCTGTAGCTAGTGATGGAGGTAATATTGTATTTAAAAATTACGATGAGAAGACACAAAATGTGCAGGTAGTCTTACAAGGTGCCTGCAGCGGCTGTCCATCGTCTACATTTACGTTAAAAAATGGTATAGAAAATATGCTTAAACAAATGTTGCCAGGAAAAATTAATATGGTAGAAGCCATTAATGGATAGATTAAATCAACACTTTATCACATAAGAGAAGTCATATACCGATAGGCTTTTTTTAATAGTATTTGACTCTTAATTAAGATGCAATTCGTATTTTTAATGAAGAAATAAATTTTTAATCTAAAAAAATAGAATATTATGGCAATTATGAAGGTGCTAGAAATTCTTTCTAATTCAAACACGAGTTGGGAAGATGCAACTAAGAAAGCAGTAAAAGAAGCGTCTAAAACGCTAAAGAATATCCGTTCTGTATACGTATCAGACCAAAGTGCAGTAGTAAAAGATGGAGAAGTAACTGAGTTTAGAGTAAACTTGAAAATTACTTTTGAAGTGCGATAAGTACTCCCACATACATTTTAAGAATCCTGTCTAGCTACAGGATTTTTTTGTTTGTATTTTTAACCTATGAAAATAAGTCGTTTCCTACTCGCAGTACTATTAGCAATTCTATTATGGAATTGTAAAGGACAAAATGATGATACTATGCACGCACATACTAATAAGCTAATTAATGAAACGAGTCCCTACTTATTGCAACATGCGCACAATCCTGTAGACTGGAAAGCTTGGAGTGAGACATCATTGCAAGAAGCAAAAACTCAAAACAAACTCCTGCTAATTAGTGTTGGATATTCCTCTTGTCACTGGTGTCACGTTATGGAAAAAGAAAGTTTTGAAGACTCTCTTGTGGCTAGTGTTATGAATAATAATTTTATTAATATTAAAGTTGACCGGGAGGAACGACCAGACGTTGATAATGTGTATATGAACGCAGTACAACTTATGACAGGAAGAGGAGGCTGGCCATTAAATGCTATTGCGCTTCCTGATGGACGTCCTATCTGGGGAGGCACGTATTTCCCAAAAGACGATTGGATTAATTCTCTAGAGCAAATCGCTAATTTATATCAAGAAGACCCTAATAAATTAGTAGAGTATGCAGATAAGCTAGAAGAGGGAATCAAAACCATGGATATAGTTACACCTAATCCCAATAAACCCAGTTTTACAAAAGATAGCCTTCAAGTTGCCATAGAATCCTGGGCAAGATCTTGGGATACAAGGCAGGGCGGTCTTAATAGAGCGCCTAAATTCATGATGCCCAATAACTACCACTTCTTATTACGATATGGGCATCAAAATCAGGATCAGGAAATATTAGATTATGTAAATACCACCCTTGAGCAAATTACTTTTGGAGGGGTTAATGATCACGTAGGAGGAGGGTTCTCAAGGTATAGTACAGACACAAAATGGCACGTTCCTCATTTTGAAAAAATGCTATATGACAACGCCCAGCTTGTAAGCCTATATAGTGATGCATATCTGGCTACACAAAACAACTTGTACAAAGAGACTGTCTATCAAACCTTAGACTTTGTGGCTCGTGAAATGACTACAGAACAAGGTGGATTTTATTCGGCATTAGATGCAGATAGTTTAGATAAAGAAGGCAAATTAGAAGAAGGAGCCTATTACGTTTGGACTAAAGAAGAGCTAGAGCAACTATTAGACAAGGACTTTGATTTATTTGCAGAGTACTACAATATTAACTCCTATGGAAAATGGGAAAAAGATCATTATGTACTTATCCGTCAGGATTTAGACGAGCCATTTGTAAAAGAACACGGGCTGTATCTTGAAGAATTCCAGATTAAAAAGAAACAATGGGGAGAGGTGTTATTGCGCTTTCGCGAAAGCGAGAAACCCCGTCCTCGCCTCGATGATAAGGTGCTTACCGGCTGGAATGGTCTTATGACAAAGGCATATATAGATGCATACCGCGTTTTCCAAGAAGAAGCCTTCTTAACGGCTGCACTCAAAAATGCAAACTTTATACGAACCAAAATGAAACGCGATGATGGTGGCCTCAATCGCACGTATAAAGATGGAAAAAGCACCATTAATGCATACCTTGAAGACTATGCCGCTACCATAGACGCCTTTATTGCCTTGTTTGAAATCACAACAGACAGTGCCTGGTTGGAAGAAGCAAAGCAACTTACAGATTATACCTTTGTTCACTTCCAAAATGAAGAGAACGCTATGTTTTACTTCACATCAGATGAAGATGCGAGTCTAGTAACTAGAAATATAGAATTTTTAGATAATGTAATTCCAGCGTCAAACTCTGTAATGGCCAAAAACATTTTTACCCTATCGCATTACTACCTAGATAGGAAATATACAGATGCTGCTGCCACTATGCTTAATAACATACAAGCAGATATGACTAAATACCCAACCAGTTATAGCAATTGGATGGATATGATGCTCAATTACACTCAGCCATATTACGAACTTGTTGTTGTAGGTGAAAATGCAAAATCAACCTTAAAAGAACTCAACGATTTTTACCTGCCCAATAAACTTATTGCCGCTTCAGAATCGCAAAGCTCGCAGGAGATTTTTGAAGGTAGATATCTGGAAGACAATACCCTTATTTATGTATGTGTAAACAATGCTTGTAAGCTCCCTGTTAGAACAGTAACTGAAGCTTTAAAACTCATTGAAAAATAATTTTTGCATCTTTTACATTAGATAAAATGCAAAGACAACGCTACTAAGGTCCAATTAAGAGATAAACCAATACCAACTTGGTTTTAATTAAAAATCAATCTTTATGGTTGATTAAATTAGTCCTGTAAATATTTTCAACACATCATTAACGCCTTAGATGTTTTCCGGCAAGACACTAAAGCAAAATACTCAACGAAAAACATGAATTTTCAAGACGTCGAAAACATTGCAGAAACATCTAAAAATTGGGTGAACACAGCCATAGAATATGGCACAGAATACGGCATTAAACTTATTACAGCAATCGTTATATGGATTGTTGGTAAATGGATAATCAATAAGCTTGTCAAAATATTTAAAAAGGTTATCAGTAAAAGTCCTAATATGGACACTACTTTAGAAAAATTTCTGTCTAATCTCGTACGCACGATCTTACTTGTCCTGCTTATTATTGCTATTTTAGGGCAATTAGGTATTGATACCGCTTCTTTTGCAGCTATCCTTGCAGCAGCTGGTCTTGCTGTTGGTCTCGCTTTACAAGGATCTCTTTCTAACTTTGCTGGAGGAGTACTTATTATGCTTTTTAAACCGTTTAAAGTAGGTGATCTTATAGAAGCTCAAGGAGAAGTAGGTGTTGTAAAAGAAATACAGATTTTCACAACCCAACTAGCAACTCCAGATAATAAGCTTGTCATTATTCCTAATGGAACATTATCTAATGGCAATATCAAAAATTATACAGAATTAGGACAGATACGAGTAGATCTTACTATTGGGGTATCTTATGATGCAGATATTAAGCAAACTAAGGAGGTTCTTATGAGTGCTATGATGTCTCAAGATAAAGTACTAAAAGACCCTGCTCCTACAGTTAATATGGGAGAACTCGCAGATAGCTCTGTAAATTATGTAGTTCGTCCGTGGGCAACTCCAGAGAATTACTGGGATGTTTATTTCCAGACTATAGAAAATTGTAAAGTCGAGCTTGATAAAGCTGGTATTGAAATTCCTTACCCACACAGTGTAGAAATTCACAAAGAAGAATAATATCTTTAAGATATATTAGGAATAAGGCGATATGTATAAGTATCGCCTTATTTTTTTTTAACCCCTGCGATAAAATCTTTAAGATAATACGGCTCAAAATAGGCAACATCTTCTAGGTGAGAAGCCTCAAATTTTTGATGTGCTAGCGTACAAAGTTCTTTTGATGACGGTAATTTATCTGCTACAAAAACAGCATTGGAATGCTCGCAGATTTCTCTAAACTTAGCCACGCCATTCCCGATAAAATAAACTTTCCCAAGCTCCAGATATTTTTCAAAAGAATTAGGTTCTAGAATTTGGGCTTGTGTTTCTCTTACTTCTTTATGATTGCCGTCATAAACAGCACTATATACTTCCATCCTTCTAGCATCTAGCATTGGGATAATATAACGTGCCTCTTTCTCCTGCACTTGATGACTTAAAGAATCTAAGGTAGGGATTGATAGTAAAGGGATATCTAGGGCATAGCACAATCCTTTAGCTGCTGAAACCCCTATTCTAAGTCCAGTGTAACTTCCAGGTCCTTTACTTACGGCAATAGCCGTGAGTTGGGATTTTTTTGTTTTCGCAGCAGCGAGAACCTCTTCTATATATGAATGCAAGCGCTCTGCGTGCGAATACTTTATATCATAGTCTTCTTGTATTCCTACCACTTCTCCATTAATAGACAAAGCCACCGAACAATTTGTGGTGGCTGTCTCTAAACATAATATTGTACTCATAGATTATTCTTCTGTTGCCTCATCCTCTTTATCGTCTTCATTCTCAACTTCAATTTTATCTCCGGTTTTAAGCGTTTTTGTAACTAAGGTATAAGGGCCTGTGATAATCTCATCCCCATCTTCAAGACCAGTTAATATCTCTATGCTAGAATCATCTTGAATTCCAGTAGTTACCACTCTAAGTTTTGCTTCATCGCCATTCTTCACAAAGACACACTCAAACTTTTCTTGCTCTA
Organism: Dokdonia sp.; assembly: GCA_023299935.1. Taxonomy (GTDB): domain Bacteria; phylum Bacteroidota; class Bacteroidia; order Flavobacteriales; family Flavobacteriaceae; genus Dokdonia. Next base: position 2,966 of record JALZVV010000099.1, on the reverse strand, counting down.
TACTACTATCGCGCTTAGGCGTTTTTTTCTTAGTACTACTGGTATCTGTTTTAACTACAATTGCACTTATTGGGGCAGTAACTACATTCTCACGCTTTTTTGTAATTACATCTACTGTAGCCGTCATACCCGGTCTAAAAGGAGAATAGGTTACAGGCCTATCGACTAATAAATCTTCATAGGACTCTTTTAGGATACGAACCTTCACTTTAAAGTTAGTCACCTGATCTGCCGTAAGTGTTGCTTCGGCCGAGTTTGCAATTTCTGTTACTAATCCTTTAAATTCTTTCTTTAAATAAGCATCTACCTCAACAATAGTAGAATCACCTACAGAAATTTTTACTATATCATTTTCATTTACATCTACCTCAACTTCCATATTAGTAAGGTTTGCCAGTCTCACAATTTCTGTTCCCGCCATAGACGCTGTTCCCACTACGCGTTCTCCTAGCTCTGCATTAAGCATAGAGATTGTTCCAGCTCTAGGGGCATAAATCGTAGTCCTGCCTAGGTTATCACTAGCCTGTTTTACAGATGCAGATACACTTTGTACATTATAAAAAGCACTCTGTCTATTAGCTTGTGCCACTTCAAAATCTGATTGTGCTCGTTCAAAATCTGATTTTGAGATTACTCCTTTTTCGTATAATGGAGCATTACGGTCAAAACTAAGTTTAGCAACTTTAAGACTCGCCTCTGCTTGAGCAAGTCCTGCTCTTGCGTTCTGCAAACCAGCTTGAGCTTGATTTAAGGCACTTTGTACTAAATCTGGGTTGATACGTACTAAAAGATCTCCTTTCAATACATCTTGACCTTCTTTAATAGGTAACTCAATAATTTCTCCAGATACTTCAGAAGAAAGCTTTATCTCTACTTCGGGTTGAATTTTTCCTGTAGCCGCAACGGTTTCTATAATAGTCCCTAGTTCAATCTTTTCTAGCTCAACGGTTTTAAAGTTACCGGACTTACCAAAAGCTCCAGATTTTTTAGCAGCCACTAGTCCTACAATCGCAATTATCGCGATTGTAAGTAAAATTATTAATGTCTTTTTACTCATTTTGGTTAGAATTTAAGTTCGGTAGCAGGTACTCCAAAATAGAGTTCCAATACCTTAATACGGAAAATATAATCGTATTTAGATCGTGTTAATTCAATTTGTGCATTGTCATAACGAAATTTTGCTTGACTAAAATCAAATGCATTTGTTAGTCCGTTATTGTAACGTTCTTTTGCGTAATCATAGGCCAGATTCTGTGATACGACAGAGGTTTGTGCAGCGGTATAAGCCTCTTTTGCTGCCTTAGCATCTGTATAAGCCTGATAAACTGCTGTTTCAAGATCAAGTTCTGCTTGCTCCTTTACAAACTCAAGTCGCCTTAAATTAATCTCACTTCTTTTAACTTGATTTTTAACTGACCAACCATTAAATATAGGTACATTAAGTGATAATCCATAGGAAATACCATCGTTAAGATAAAGTTGTTCAATAAATCCTAAATCTTGTGTTGTCACGACAGTATTAGGAACTTGTGCAATAACATTCTCCCCAGTACCTTCTACCACTCCAATATTTTGTGTTAAGAATGGATTTGTAGCATCTATACCTTCATTAAAACTTACCGCGCCACCTTGCTCTCTAGTATTGTAATTAAAGAAGCCATCTAAAGTAGGCGTCAAGCTTGATTTACTTATTTGCAAATCCTTTTTTGCAATCTCTAGATTCTGTTCAGCGATCTTTAGATCAAAACGCGTCTCTTTTGCCTTATCAAGAATGACTTCTGGAATATTATCAAGTACTTCCTCTCCAATTAAGTTATAATCTTGCTCAGCAATATCAAAGTTCTTATAATCTTCAACATTTAATAGTTGGGCAAGGTTGATTAAGGAAATGGTTACTGCATTCTTAGCGGCAACAATATTTTGCTGTTCACCTGCATTAGTTGCTTGGATTTCTAACAAATCTCCTCGAGGTAATACACCTCCATCTACTAAAAGTAGAGTTTGCTCAATTTGTTCTTGGGTGACTGTATTTTGAGCTTCTAATACTTTTAGATTTTCCTTATTAAGTAATATCCCTAAATAACTTACAGCTACATTAAGTGCAATATCATCTTTAAGTCGAGCTACATTATAATCTGCAGCAATTTTAGATAAATCTGCTCGATCTAAGGTTCTTATGTTTGCTAGCCCTCCAAAAATACGTACACCAGCCGTGACACTGTAAGAAGAGTTTCTAATGGTTTGTGATTCAAGAATACCCGTTGTAATATTTGGGGTAAGACCACTATTCCAGTTATTGGAAGCACTACCGTTAAGTCTAGGAAGGAAATTTCCTATTGCCCCCTTTCTATCTATAGCAGCACTTTCTTGATCGAGCTCGGTTTGTTTTATCGTAATATTATTGTCTATGGCGTGCTGAACACACTGCTGCAAAGTCCAATTCTGATCTTGCCCATAAGCGGCTATAGCAATCAAAAGCGTAAAACAAAGACTTACTAATTTTTTCATCTATTATCGATTGATGTCCAATATGACTATTGAAACGTGTTTATGTTACAACTAACTATTAATTTTTTTATCAAGCCTCCCTATAAATTCGGGACAAGTTTAGCGAAAGCGCATTCTTACAACTCAAAATATAAGGGATTTTATCCTCTACCAAAGCCGGCAGGAGCCACTATCTGATTCCAAACTTTGATCTCATCTTCTTTTGAAACACCCCTGAGTACCTCCACAAAAATCCCATCGCTCACCCCGGTCTCAATATCACGACGCTCAAACTCTTGATCTCCTGTAGCAATCTCAACAAAAGGTTTTTTTGTCTCTGGATCATACTGCACAAGCGCTTCCTTAACCGCTAGTACCGAGTCTGCCTTGGCTAGAATTATACTCGCATTTGCACTTAATCCTGCTCTAATAAAGGTTTCAGAGTTAATAGCATCCAGTGTCCCTTTAATCTCAAACTG
>JALZVV010000098.1 GCA_023299935.1 Dokdonia sp. | reverse complement strand
TAAAAAAACCCGCCATTTGCTGGCGGGTTTACTTTTATTGTAGCCTTAAAAGAACGTTTATTTCTTCCAGCTATTGTTTTCTTGATCTACATCTGCCATAAGTTTACTTGGATCTATCATAATCGTATCAATCGCAGATAGTGGTGCATCTATAGTAAAGGTATAGGTAGGATTAGTCCAAGGCCAGTCTTCTTGTTGCATTCTAGGCATATCTGGCGTAGGGTTAGCCTTTTCTGCACGCATCATACGCAATGGAATATAATGCGACTCCTGTTTGTTGCCCATTGTTACATATAAATCAATAGGCATAGGCATTAAACCTTTGCGCTCTAGCGTTATTTTTGTTTTATTCCCATCTGCCACCACTTCTTTGATCGCATAATCAATGGTGTTTGTGGTCTGTGTCCAATCTGTGAGATACCAGTCTAATTGTATTCCAGATACTTTCTCTGCAGTGCGCTTGATATCGTTAGGTGTAGGGTGCTTAAAAGCAAAATCATCAAAATATTTCTTGAGTGTTTTAGCCACATTTTCTTTTCCAATCACATATTCTAATTGAGAAAGAAAAACAGCTCCTTTGCTGTATGCTGCTACCCCGTATGCAAAATTTCTATTATAACGATCGGCATGGGTAGATTGTGGTTGTTCAAATCCACTCTCTACGAGTCTATAATAGCCACTATAAGAACCAGCGGTAGGGCTCTCTTTATTTTCATCCATCACCGTGTTCATAGCATGGGCAGAAATATAAGAGGTAAATCCTTCATCCATCCATTCGTGTTTTGCCTCGTTAGAAGCTAATAAAAATTGAAACCAAGTGTGTGCAAACTCATGTGCAGTTACTCCCACCAGACTTCCAAATTTACGTTTTCCTGTGATGAGCGTACACATGGCATACTCCATACCACCATCTCCTCCTTGAATTACAGAGTATTGCTTATATGGATATTGCCCTACGTGTTTGCTGAGGTAGGATAAAATTTGAGCCGTTTTAGGCTGTAGGTTTTTCCAGTTTTCTTTGATCTCAGGATCATTTTTATAGAGAAAATGGAGTTTTACTCCGTTTTCTGCTTCCAGCGTATCGTGAATATAATCTGGATCTGCTGCCCAGGTAAAGTCGTGCACATTAGGAGCTACAAAATGCCAGGTGTATTTCCCTTTTTTTGCTTTTCCTGGCTTCACCCCTGCATCTTGATAACCATGTCCTACTTCGTTTCCGTTCTGTAAGTAGCCTGTACCACCCACAGTATAATCTGCATCAATAGTGAGCTTTACATCAAAATCTCCCCAGACACTGTGAAACTCTCTAGCGATATACGGATCTGCATGCCAACCCTCAAAATCATATTCTGCCATTTTAGGATACCATTGCGTCATAGAAAGCGCAACGCCTTCGGCATTATTACGGCCGCTGCGGCGTACTTGCACAGGCACTTGTCCCTTAAAATCCATTTTAAAGGTAGTTTTAGCACCAGGCAGTATAGGCTTAGCAAGATTAACTTCAAGAACGGTTCCTGCTATTTGAAAATCTAACTTTTTACCGTTTTGTTTTAAAGAATTTACTTCAATAAAGCCTATTTCGTCCGGCCCTAGCTTACTTATACGGTCCTGCACACGTCTATCTGCATCTGCAATGGTGCGTGAACGTACATCCATTTCACTTCCGGGTTGGAAAGCATTAAAATAAAGGTGATAAAACACCTGCTTTAATGTATCTGGAGAATTGTTTGTATACACTAGCTCCTGTTTTCCATCGTATTGATAGTTATTGACATTCATATCAATATCCATCTGATAATCTACATGTTGTTGCCAGTATGATGTGTTTTGTGCAAGTGAGTCCGCTTTCGCGAAAACGAATACCGCAACAAAAACCGTAAGCTTAAAAATAGTATTCATGTTTTATTTTTGAAGTTCTGCCAGTCTAAAGGCATTGTACATATTAACCATTTCTCCAGATTTAGAAAGGTCTTTAAAAGCAGCTCTTTTATCTGGATCTCCAGACACAATTACTGAAGTAGTAGTCTCAAGACCACTTTTCATAATGATATCCTTAACTTGATTTGCTTTAAGTTTTGGGTAGTACGCTCTTAACATAGCCGCAACTCCAGCCGTATTAGGTGAGGCCATAGAAGTACCTTGTAAAAACTCATAGTTGTCTTCTGGTGTAGTAGAGTAGATACGCACGCCTGGCGCAAAAACATCTACATTAGATTTACCGTAATTAGAGAAGTTAGCAACCAATTCTCCTCCATAGGTTGGCGCTAAGGCTCCTACAGTCAAAAAAGTGTCTCCCATTTCTGTTAGATTATCTAATTGATCATTAGGATATACTCTATTGGTTGGGTCATCTAAGTTTAATCCTTCATTTCCAGCTGCATTTACGATAAGAACATCGTTTTTTGCTGCATATTTTATAGCATCATACACCCATTCTGGATTTTGTGCATAATATTTTCCAAAACTCGTGTTAATCACTTTTGCTCCATTGTCTACAGCATAACGAATTGCTAGCGCAATATCCTTATCATACTCATCACCATCTGGGACTGCACGAAGCGCCATAATCTTAATGTTACTATTTGCAACACCATTCATTCCTTTACCATTATCGCGCTGTGCTGCAATAATTCCAGCAACGTGAGTTCCGTGTCTAGCTCCGCTTTTTTCTGGACCTATTACGTTGTTATTTCCATAAGAGGTATCAGTAATGTCATAAGGATCGTCTCCTAACACACTTCTGAAGCTTGCTCCTAAGGCATAGTTTGCTTCTAGTTGCCCATTAAAGAAATCTAAACCATCATTAAGATTTTTCATAAAGTCAGGCATAGAATCGCTAAACTGGAACATCTGAGTTAAAAGCCCAATATGATTTTGCATTTCTTCATTAGGGTTTTTAATTCCCGAAAGATCTGCAGCCGTATAATCTTCTTTTCCTAGCACTGTTTTTACAGCAGCATGTGAAGTTGTAACCTGCCCTAAAATCTGAGTATAGCGTTGTTTGTTTTGCTCTGTTTCTCCTGATTTTTGAGTGTGTTCTTGTTTTGCTTTCTGATAGACTTGAAAAATCTCTTTTTTATCTGCAGCTACAGAAGCTAGTGATTTTCCGGAAAACTCAGCGTCGTAACGATCTATGATACGAGCAAATTCTAATTGCTCTGCTTCGATATCTCCTAGAAAATTCCAGCCATGTACGTCATCTACATACCCATTATTGTCATCATCCTTGCCATTACCCGCAATTTCTTTTGGGTTGGTCCAGATAACATTTTTTAAGTCTTCGTGCTCAATATCAATACCACTGTCAATTACGGCAACAATAGTTTGGGTTGCAGATTTTCCTGGAAGAATTTCTCTATAGGTTTTCTCCACACTCATTCCGGGAATAGTGTCTGATTTTAGGTCCTTAGAACTCCATGCTTTTTCTTGAACATCTGTAAGCGCCGCAACTTTTAAGGGATTATTATCTACATTTTCTGCAGGTACAGATAGTAAAGCAGCAGGTGTATCACAGCCTACAACTAAGGCAGCTGCAAATGCACTAAGAACAAGTGGTTTTAAAATTGTATTCATAAGTATTTTAATTAAAAAATTCGTTAAGTGTAAATTTTTCTTTCAGGCGGACGCCTTTTTCTGTATGTTTTACGGTTATTATAGGGTTGTGAGCATCGTGCTCTAGCCAAAGATAATACTCATTATCTGCAGCAGTGTTTAAAAATAGTTCTTTTTCGTCTAATGTGAGCAATGGTCGCGTATCATATCCCATCACAAAAGGAATAGGTAAATGTCCAGCTGTGGGCAAAAGATCTGCCATAAAAACAATGGTTTTCCCTTTGTACGAAATATGCGGTATCATTTGCTTTTCTGTATGCCCATCTGCAAAAAAGATACCAAAACCCAGCTCGTTATTGTCTTGATAAACTCCGTTTTCTCTAGTAATAAATTGAAGTTGCCCACTTTCTTGAAGGGGTAAGATATTTTCAGAAAGAAAAGAAGCTTTCTCTCTTCTATTAGGCTGTGTAGCCCATTGCCAGTGTTCTTTATTGCTCCAATAGCGAGCATTTTTAAAAGCAGGCTCATAGCCTGTGCGGTTTTTATTCCATTGAACCGACCCCCCGCAATGGTCAAAATGCAGATGGGTCATAAATACATCTGTGATATCATCTCTATTAAAACCGTGACTCGCAAGGGAGCGGTCTATGGTATGGTCTCCCCATTGATAATAGTACCCAAAAAATTTATCAGACTGCTTATTACCCATACCCGTATCAACAAGAATAAGTTTATCACCATCTTCAATAAGCATACATCTGGCTGCAATATCAATCATATTGTTTGCATCTGCTGGATTGGTGCGTGTCCATAAACTTTGGGGTACCACACCAAACATGGCGCCGCCATCTAGTTTAAAATTTCCAGCTTCAATAGGATATATGTTCATGGGTTTGTGGTTTGTGCATCCCGCTTTCGCGAAAGCGTACCAGATACAAAGGCTCTGCAAAATAAGGAAAAACCCTATTTTTGAAATGTAGTTACATTAGTTTTTAACAAAGAATTGTATCTTTCCTTTTATGCAATTGTGCTATGCACAGAAGCAACAGATTAAACCAACGCAATCATGTTAGAATTAGCAGGAATTATTATCTTAGGGATTATCGCTCAATGGACAGCTTGGAGGCTTAAGCTACCCGCCATCCTACCTCTTATTCTTATAGGTCTTTTTGTAGGACCCATATCTACTTTATTATCTGAAGATGGCACAAAATGGATAGAACCTATCTGGAACGGCACCGAAGGGTTATTTCCTGGAGATGGCCTTTATTACTTTGTCTCTCTAGCGATAAGCATCATCCTTTTTGAAGGAGGTTTAACGCTTAAGCGCTCCGAAATTAAAAACATAGGCCCTGTTATTACAAAACTAATCACACTGGGTAGTCTAGTTACATTTATTGGGGCTGGTGTAGCCTCGTATTTTATTTTTGGACTGAGTTTAAAGATTTCATTCCTGTTTTCAGGGCTAATCATTGTGACTGGACCTACTGTAATATCACCTATCTTAAGGAATATTCCGCTTAAAAAAGATGTGTCTTCCGTTCTCAAATGGGAAGGGATTTTAATTGACCCAATAGGCGCTCTTGTAGCTGTATTGGTTTATGAATTTATTGTTGCAGAAGGAGGAGGTGAGTTTACGCTTACGGCTCTGGAGGAGTTCGGAAAAATTGTCTTGTTTGGGAGTACTTTTGGTTTTTCTTTTGCTCACGCACTAGCTTTTGCAACTAAGAAAAAATTAATCCCTCATTATTTATTAAACGTATTTACCCTCTCTGCGGTTTTAGGTGTGTTTGTGATGTCTGATATGTTTGCCCATGAGTCTGGACTACTCGCAGTTGTGGTTATGGGAATGGTTCTAGGTAATATTAATCTTCCCAACCTTAAAGAGTTATTGTATTTTAAAGAATCGCTTAGTGTTTTATTAATTTCTATTCTTTTTATTTTGCTCGCGGCTAATATTAATATGGCAGACTTGGAACTTATTTACCGATGGGAAACTCTGGCTTTATTTCTTGTAGTGGCCTTTGTAGTGCGGCCTATTGGGGTTTTCTTAAGCACAAAAGGCTCAGATTTAAAGATGAATGAAAGAGTCTTTATAAGTTGGGTTGGGCCTCGTGGTATCGTGGCTGCCGGGATTGCTTCATTATTTGGATCCAAACTTATTATAGCAGGAGAACCCGGAGCAGAGTATATAACTCCGCTAGTATTTATGATTGTACTGGGAACAGTATTATTAAATGCGACAACGGCACGATTATTTGCCAAAGCAATAGGAGTCTTTTTAACAAAATCTCAAGGGATACTAATCATTGGAGCTTCAGAAGTTTCTAGACTTATCGCTAGATATTTACAAAAAAATGGCAGACACGTCGTACTTGTAGATAGTAATGCAAATAATATTAGAGCAGCGAGAGATTTAGACCTTGCGGCAATAGAAGGAAATATTTATTCTGACGACCTGGTGTCTGATATAGAGCTAAGTGATGTAGGGTATCTTATGGCACTTACGGGTAATAATGAGATTAATAGCTATGTTTTAGAGAAGTTTAAAAAGCAATTTGGAGAAAACGGCTCGTTTAGACTAATTACCAAGAATGAGATAGAAGACAAAAATAAAATTCCTAAAGAAGGACTCTTTTCTGCTACAGATGATTTTATCAATCTAATCGAAGTATCAAGAAAATACCCAGCTATACAGGAGGTGCCTATCAATTCGATAGAAGAATATCAGGCAGTTATAAAGGCCCTTACAAATGACGTAGATATGATTCCATTGTTTGTAAAAGCAAAAGATGGCACTATAGATATTATAGGTTCCTATACTGAAAACCTTGAATTAAAGTCTTTTGAGAATTGTATGGTCGCATATCTAGGCAAGCCTATGCAAGGGGAAGCAGCTTAGCTTTTTGCTAATACATAGTATTTTGACCAATATTTATAAACTAATATAGACGCCCTAAACAGCATCCAAACCACAAAGGCAATCCACACTCCTTTTAACCCCCATTGCAGTTGATTTGCGAGGTAAAGCATAGGCACAAAGCCAATAAAAGTGGCAATAAGCAAGGTATTTCTTAAGTAAGCCATTTCTCCGAGACCCTTAAAAATAGAGTCTAGGGTAAAGGCAATAGAATTAAGAGGCTGTATCAAGATTACTATAAAAAACACACCGTAAAAATTGTCTAGCACGGCTTTTTCATTGCTAAAAAGCTCCCCTAATTGGCTATACAAAACAGTGGCAGCAAACATTAAGACGACACACACAATTAGGTTATAGCTATTAACCCGTTTTGTAAGGGTCCATAGAGATTTATAATCTTTAGCACCTAATAGCCTACCGCTTATTACATTACCGGCAGCGCCATAACCATCAATAAAAAATGCGGTAAAGAGCCAGATATTGGCAGCTATGGTATGCGCAGCAACTACTTCTGTTCCAAGTGCCGTTGCCTCTCTTACTGCGAGCACTAATGCTACATTAAGTGATATGGAGCGCACAAATAGGTTGAGACTCATACCCGCAAGTCTTTTTATTTCAGGATGTAACGGAAATTGTAAACGCAAAGAAACATTAGTTTTAAAAAGAAGAAAAACAAGCGCAAGTAAGGCCATAATTACCTGAGAAATGAGACTTGCCCAAGCGGCACCTTTTACTCCCATTGCCGGAATGATATCTTCAAAACCATAGACCAATAGAAAATCCAACCCAATATTAATAATCGCGCCAGAAGCAGCTACTAACATAGGCCAGAAAGTATTTTGAAGACCTCTAAATATCCCAAAAACAGCAAAGGTGAACAAGGTGAGCGGGAAGCCCCAAACCCTAATATTATAATAATCAATACTTAAATCTAGCACCAAGTCTTCTGCATTAAAAAACATAAAAATTTCTTCTACAAAAAAGTAGGTGCCTCCTAGAACAATAAGGCTAAGTAGCACATTAAAATAGATTGCCTGTGCCGGTAAGATTTTAATTTCATCTATTTTTCCAGCCCCTAGATTCTGTGCAATAATAGTCGCAATAGCGCTTCGAGTTTGTCCTAAAACCCAAATAAGCATGGACAGAAATGTCCCGACAATACCAATAGCCGCAAGAGACTCTGTGCTATAGGCCTCCATATTACCAACAACAGCAGCATCTGTGCTGGATAAAATAGGCTCTGCTATACCTGCGATTATGGCCGGTATGGCGAGTTGTTGTATGCGCTTAAAGGAGATGTCAATTACGGCCATACAAGTTCATAACAGTAAAAAGGATGTTTACTTTGTTTCGGGAAAAAGATACTTCCTAACCGTTGATAACCACGAGCTTCATAAAATCGCTGGTTTCTATGATTTTGACTAAAAGTATCTAGCCGGATGGAGGCGGCTTTTTTTGCTTTCGCGAAAGCTTCTGCATAGTCCATTAACTGGCGCGCATAGCCTTTATGCTGATAGTTAGGACGCACGGCAAGCCTATGGATATAGTAGTTGTTTGTGTTTTGAGTAAGCCACTCAATTGGAACATATTCTTCGTCCATATGTGTGGAGATGACGACCGTACCTATAAGCTTGTTTTCTTGTTTTAAGACAAACAACTCTCCTCTTTCAATGTCATTCTCAAAAGCCTCTTGCGAGGGGTAATGCTCATTCCATTGGAAGATATTTTGAGCAATCATAGCTTTAGCACAAGCTCGAGTTAGCTCGAGAATTCCTGCTACTTCCGAAACCTGTGCTTGTAAAATCACTATATAAACAGATTAATTGTACGACTACAAAAATACGTCTATTCCTGAATAAACCGCCATACGGTTTAAGGCTTAAAATAGATTTACTGTATTACAAATTGTTTTACAACAACTCCCTTAGTAGTATTTAAGTTTATAAAGTAGGTTCCTTTTGACCCATTAAAATTAATAGTATTTGACGTTAATTCTGATGTTTCAAACTCCTTTACGATACGGCCAGTGACATCTACAATTGTTGCACTACTTAGAATTTCATTTTCTAAGCCACTAATAGTAATAGGCCCTGAACTTGGGTTAGGAAAAAGACTCAAAGCTTCTGATAGTACTTGATCGTTAATAGAAAGGACATTCCCTTCGTAACGAGACAGGATGCCAGAACCATTTTGCACAAAATAGAGATCTTCATCATAAAAACTCACCCCAAAAGGGTTGTTTTGTCCAGCAACTATTTCTTCGGCAGTAGGTGAAGCATCAGCAGTTTCTATTCTAAAGATGGAACCGTTATTGATAAATTCTGTAACAAAAAGGGAGGTTCCAACAGCGTGAATGCCTGCGGGATTGTTGAGTCCCGTTACTACATCTTCAATTACAGGGTTTGCTTCTGTAACGTCAAATTTTGAAACGCGATTTGCACCTGCGTGCGCAAAAAAGATTTCATCGCCCACAAGTACCATTTGCTCTGGAAAATTAAGATTATTTATTACGGTTGTAACGCTCCCTGTAGCAAGGTCTATACGACCGATACGACCTCCTTGAAACTCAGAAAAATATAAGTCATTATCTATACGCACCATAGAAACTGGTGTTACAAGGCCACTTGCTATAGTAGTCTGGTTTGAGGTAAGGTCGCTAGCATCTCTTCGAGTAATTAGCCCGCCCACTTGAGAAATATACACATCATCGCCATCAAAAAGCAAACTCGTAGGCCCAGCAATACCTGTTACCACATCTTCTGGAACTGGATTGGCAGCTGTTAGGTCTACGCGTACAATGGCATTTCCAGAAAATTCAGCTACGTAAGCATCAGAACCTTCTACAACCACATCAAAGGGGTCAGATAGTCCTGTAACGACATTGGACACTTGTGCAAAAAGAACAAAAGGCAAAAATAATAAGGCAAGGAATAGGGTAGTTTTTTTCATAATTAGTATTCGTTTTTGTTAGGATAATGTTCAATGAACATTAGGGTATAGTCAATAAGTATCATTATTCCTTACAAAACAAGAGATGTATTTTCTGTTTTACATTGATTGACAGATAAATAGGAAAAACACATATTTTGCTATTTCCCAAATTTATATACAGACAATCACAGAATAGAAGTATTTTTGCAGAGTAGAAATAAAAAGACCCATATCTATGAAAAATATACTTGTGCCTTTAGGCTCTTCATCAACAGGCGTAGACACACTTCAGTATGCTATTGATTTAGCCCAAGAAGCAGATGCAAATGTTTATGTTATCTCTGTTTTTCAAGAATTCTCAAAAGTTGGCGGATTGTCTAAAGTAAATTCCTTACTTAAAGAGGATTCGGAAAACCGGATATCAAAAGCGCTCAAAAAAGTAGATTTTAAAGGAATTTCTGTAATTGCTCACCCCATAAAAGGAGAAGTTTTAGAAGGTGTTAAGCGTTTTAACAAACACGTGCCAGTAGATTTAATGGTATTGTCTCCTCGCAGTAATTCAATAAATGAAGATGTGTACTTAGGCAAAACGACCGGAGGGTTGGTAAAAGGGACAAATATGCCAGTATTAATAGTACCAGATGGCGCTATTTTTAGTGGTCCCAAAAAAATACTAATGGCCTTTAAGAACGGTGTCTTCTCAAAGAAAAGTATGCTGGAGCCATTGCCCAAGCTCATAAAACTTTTCAATACGAGCTTAGATTTGCTTCATGTAAAAACACCTACAAGCACATTAGAAATGGAGCAGGTGAGTGGTAAATTAGAGAGGTTACAAAACAGCTATACTAGAACAGAAAACGCAACTACCTATCAAGGGGTGCTAGAACATTTCCAATCTCATAATCCTGATATGATTTGTGTAGTACGAAGAAAGAGAGGCTTCTTTAAAAAGCTTTGGGAAAAAGGGACAGTGCTTAAAAAAGAATTTTATACCACAAAACCCTTGCTTATATTAGCCGCTCAGGAGCAGTAGTGTTGCGCTTCCCGACCTACCGTTGGGACAGGTTTAGCTAAAGCTGTGTTGGGCACAGCACCAATAGCAAGGCACGAAAAAGGGGATGTAGCTCAGTTGGCTAGAGCGCTTGACTGGCAGTCAAGAGGTCGTGGGTTCGAATCCCATCTTCTCCACAAGTAATAGCAGGGCTTCACAGAGATGTGAGGCTAGCAGTTCGTTTGGTATAAGTCTTTTTTATATCGTTTTATTCCTTTTGAATCTCCTTAGTAAGAATTAACAATCAACTAATTTAGGATTAACAATAGCTTAACAATGGGCAAGTACTTTTGATCAAAATTTATTGAGATGATCAAATACTTTGCTTTTATAGCGGTTATACTAGTTCTGTTTTCTTGCACGACAGATAGAGATTTTGAAATTATTGACATAACAATTCCTGAAACCTCGAACTTCGAGCTTGTTCACTACTGGAATTTTAATGATGTATCAAGTACTGAGACACTTATTATGCCTACTCAAACTATAGGAGGAGCATTAATGACTTATCAAGGAGCAGAATTTGATGATGTAGATGATTCTAGCTTATTAAATGTAAGAAATAATGACCTAGAGGGAGATGCCTTAAGATTAAGAAACCCTTCTGGAGATTTTATAGTAGACCTTCCTACTACGGGTTTTGAAGACGCAATAGTAACGTATGCCGTAAAACGTTCTAATAGTGGCGCACAACAACAGACCTTTTTTTATACAACAGATGGAAATACTTTTACTCAAGCTGGATTAGAGAATACCTCTTACGGAGTTACTGAAACATATATTTTGCGTCAATTTGATTTTGCTGATATCCCCGATACGGATAACAATCCTAATTTTAAAATCAGAATTGAATTTGATATCAATGCAGATGGTGATTCTGGAAACTCTCGCTTTGATAACTTTACACTAGATGGTATTCCTACTGGAGATGGTACACCACCGCCAGGAGGGAATACGGAGCTTTTTCACTATTGGGATTTTAATGATGATACCGATAATATTACACTTATAACACCTAACGTAGGTGATGGGAGTTTATCTTATTTTGGAGCTACCTTTGATGATGTAGATGGTAGTGATCTCAATGCAAGAAATCAAGCTGAACCAGGAAAGGGATTGCGCCTTCGTAACCCTTCTGGAGATTTAATAATGAACATACCTACAACAGGGTATAGAAATATTGAAGTTAAATTTGCGGTTACTCGATCTGGAAGTGGCTCTCAAGATTTTGATATTGCTTATACTACAGATGGAACAACGTATACAGAGGCTGGCATTGACCCATCTACTTTTGTTATTTCAGAATCTTATGAATTGAGAGAATTTGATTTTACTGGAATTGAAGGGGTAGATAATAACCCAAATTTTAAAGTAAGACTCACCTTTGATGAAGATAGTAGTGTTTCAGACAGTGGGAATAGCCGTTTTGATAATTTAAGTGTGGAAGGAGAGATTGATAACACGGCGCCACAATCATCAAACTCACAATTTGAATTATTTCAATATTGGAACTTTAATGATGATACAGACTTGGCCACACTAATTACACCTAATATAGGTAATGGAAGTTTAGAGTATAATGGTGATTCTTTTGATGATGTAGGAGGTAGCGAGTTAAATGCAAGAAATCAAGATGAAGCGGGTACAGGGCTACGATTAAGAAATCCATCAGGAGATTTTATTATTACTGTGCCTTCTACAGGATATGAAAATCTCTCACTCATATTTGCTGTACGGCGATCTGGAAGTGGTTCTGAGACATTTCAAATAGATTATACCGTAAATGGATCAGATTTTATAGATACAGGAATTAGTGCTACTGTTTTTACACTCACAGAAGATTATGAATTATTTGAGTTTGACTTTTCTGCAATTACTCAGGTTAATAACAATCTAGATTTTAAGGTTCGAATACGATTTGATGAGACAAGTACTACTTCTGATAGCGGCAATAGCCGTTTTGATAACTTGAGTCTGGAAGGAGATACCCTATAGATACTATACTAGCTAATAAAAAACTTATGAAAAAAACGATAATTACCATCTTAGGGATTGTACTATGTTTTTCGAGTGTTTATGCTCAAGAGATATTAAAACTAGATCCTGTTAAGAAAATAGACATTCTAGTTCCTGAACCGTCAGATATTGCTCATAGTCAAGATGGAAAATCTCTCTTTGTTGTAAGTGATAATGGTTATTTATTTGAGACAGATCTTGAAGGCACTCTTATACGTAAGGCAGATTATAAAGGTCTTGATGTTGAGGCTGTTTATGTGAATACGTCTCACGTATATGTAGTTGAGGAATTTACACGTAAAATAAAAATGTTTAGCCTTCCAGATCTAATTTTGGAAAAAACAGTTAAAATTCCTTACTATGGAGGAAGAAACAAGGGCTATGAAGGGTTTACTTATAATAAAGCTAAAGCTGTTTTTTCATTATTTGTCGAGAAGGACCCGCTTTACGTTTTTGAATTGGACGAAAACTTAGAAAAAGTAAACGAAATAAACTTAGGTAAACTTGCTAGAGATATTTCTGCCGCTACCTATTATGACCATCATTTATGGGTACTAAGTGATGAAGATCGCACTATTTTTAAACTCAATCCCAATGATTATAGTGTTCTTGCTAAGTGGGAAATACCAGTCTTAAATGCAGAAGGCTTAACGTTTGGAGCAGATGGAAATTTGATTATAGCCTCTGATGCACTAGAACGATTATATTATTTTAACAACCCAGAAAACATTCAGAGATGAAAAACACATTTTGCCTATTGTTTACCCTTTTTATAGGAGGTTTTGTTCAAGCTCAGGTATCATTCTCTACAGGGGAGCATAACATAGAAATTTCATCAAGAATTTCTACGTTTTACAATCAACGTTTTTTAAAAGATGGAGAAAGCGATCGTGATAAAAACAGATTTAGACTAAGAGATGCACAGCTTATTGTTGAAGGACGTATTAGTGACCAATGGGAATATGAAGTACAAGTTGATTTTGCAGATATAGGCGCTAATAATTCTGGGGATATTGATCCTGAAAACCCAGGTTTGATGGATGCATTTGTTACTTATAAAGGGTTAGATGCCTTTAATATTAAGGTAGGTTATAGCAAATTACCTTATTCTAGAAGTTCTCTTACGCCTTTTCCAGCTACAACGTACTGGCAAAGGGCGCAGTTTGTTCGTGGCGATTTTTTTAGCCGTAGAGATGTAGGATTAACTCTCTATAAAGACTTCTGGAAGAAGCGTGTAAATGCGTATGCAGGAATTTATACAGGCTTGGGAGAGTCTTCAATTAGTGGAGGTGGAGACAATGATGCTAGTGGGAATCCGGAGTTTATTGGTCGAGTAGACCTATCGTATCCTGCTCCTATGAAATATCGTCAGGTTGATTATGTGCATACACCCATACCGCTTTTTGCAATTGGTATTAATGGGCGGTTTGCTAATAAAAACCTGCCAGAAGGCGAAGATTTTCCAGATGGGGCAGCAGGTGAATTTGGACTAAAACTGATTGATGGCAAAAAATATACTTATGGTATGGACTTTACTTTTCAGTACAGGGGTTTTTCGGGGCTGTTTGAGATTCATCAGATCAAAGCCGAACCACAAAATGAAAACGACGCTTTATTTTTAGGACTCACTCCGGATCAAACAGAAGGCAAAATTCTTGCAGGAGGCTACCTGTCTGAGCTTAGTTATTTTTTTAAGGATATAAAGACTATCGTTTCCGTTCGTTACGAACAATTAGATCTTAATGATCTCAATATAGGTGATTCAAAAAGATTTTCAGGATCGCTAGCGTATCAACTCAAAGGGTTTGATGCAATGGTAAAATTACAATATTTTAATAATCTCAATGAACAAGAAAGTCTAGATCCATTAGATTGGAATAGCCAGCTTAGGTTGGGGCTTCAATTTAACTTGTAATAAGAAGCTATTGAGGAGATGGGGTGAGAAATGGATGAATCTAAAATTATTGAGTAATAAGGCTAGCGGTTAATTTATGTAGCTTTAAGTTTAATTAACAGTCAAGAGTAACTATGGGCTAGTTGTTAAGTGGTGCTATTGTTAATAGGAAAATCCAGAATCTTCAAAAGGGATTTCAGGATTACTAATCTCTTGAATAAGTTGAATTAGTATCTTTTCAAAATTATACAGAGTGTCTTTGTTGATTTGGGTTTCCTTACCTATGGTAAAAGGCATATAGCCGTTTTGTATTTTTTTAGTCGAAATTATGCCAGCAGAAATAGCATCGTTGAAAGGTTTTTGCTTGTTAAGTATATAAGCGTAAAACAGAATCTGAAAAGCTTTTTCATATTTCCCCTCTGGCGCAAGCAAATCCTCCCACGCCTTAATTTTAAGATCTGTTTTTTCAACCGTTCCAGTTTTATAATCAATAACCCGCATGACATTATTGTATATGTCTACGCGATCTACTGTTCCTTTAAGGCTAATCTCAAAAGGAAGACTTGGATGGATTAGTGTAGTTTTGAGCTTATTTTCTAAAGAATCAATTTGCAGGGTAGCGCCGCTCTTAAGCGAGGAGATTTCCATCTTAAGAAAGTTGTCTATAAAACGGCAGATCACCTCATATATTATTAGATTTTGCCCTTGTAAACTGGAATAGCCACTTTGTCTCTTGAATTCTTCATCCACGCTAGTTTTACTATGTGTTAATAGTAATTTTAGGTCATTTATAGTGACTAACTTATTTTTGAAAGGCAAGTATAAGCGTTCAAGAACATTATGCACAATAGTGCCTATTGTATTACTTGCTATGGTTTCTTCAACCTGATTAGGGGGTGTTACCCTAAGTATATACTGATAATAGAAATCCAGAGGATTACGTAAATAACTACCTATGGCCGACGGAGAAATTCCTGACTTAAGGAACTGCGTTATTTTTTCCTGGACGGCAGGAGTTTTGGGTATTGATTCTATCTCAGAAGTTGATTTAAGTATTGGTGCTGATGCAACCTGATGTTTTATGTTATGAACCCTTTCTGCCTCAAGCTGAAGGATTAATCTGCTTTTTTCAGAGGAACCTAGCCCAGATGAAGCTGTTGTATATAGGAGTTCTATATTTTTTGCTCGATGTAATAACCTGTAAAAATGATAGGTGTATACCGCATCTTTTTCTGTATAGGTAGGTAAGCCATAGTGCATTTTGAGGTCATAAGGCAAATTGGAATTAGAGGATTTACCGGAAGGAAGCACCCCTTCATTTACAGAGGTAATGATAACATTTTCAAAATCTAATAATCGAGACTCTAGCATCCCCATTATTTGGAGACCTTTATGAGGATTTCCTCGAAGATCGATAACCTCTTTAGCGACAACATCTAAATAAAAGCGTTCTAAGACTTTAATGTTTTCTATATATGAATATGTGCTGCAAATGGTTTCTAACTTGATAAAAGCTCTTCTAAAACCCTTTAAATATTCAATTAAGAGCGCGTCTTCTTTATGGGAAATGGACTGGAATAGAGAAGAGATGAGCTGGCTAGTATTCCTGAGGGCAAGGGCAACTTGATTGTTCCAAGGGGATAATAAAAGCGCTAAGTTCTGTTTAGGGTCTAATGTAATAAGGTCATCATAGGAAATATAAATGATGTTATTCTTAGTTAGGTGATCGGTAAGGGATTTGAGAGTTTCGGCACCTATGCTATGCCCAGAGAGGGGGTGTTGAATAACGGAGAGCAAATTTTTATAATAATAGCCTTTGTCTGAATGAGTTAATTGAAGGGCAAAAATATTTTGGAAAAAAGAAGCTATCGAAGTCTGACCCAATGGGATCCCCATGGTAATGTTTACATCTTTTATATTATTTGGCAAAGAATTGAGAAGCGGGATAATGACCCCTTCATCCCCTAACACAACAGCGGTTTTATTTAGTTCATTTTCATCGTAAGAAGACAATAGCTTACCAATGTATTTGACTTGGTCAATATTTTGAGGAACGCCGGTGCAACGTATATTCTTTGTGGTGGTAAAATTATTCGATATCCACTTAAATTCATTCTTAATGTAGTATTTCCAGTTGGCCTTGTGCTTTTTTAGAAAAACTGAAGCATTATGGGTGGGATGACTCATAAAATATTCCTCAGCATCCCAATAAATACTAGAATTTCCGTTAGCTAACAATGATTGAATAATTCGTTCTTCTGATGTATTTAAAGCATTAAAACCTAAAAACACATGATGCCTGGATTGATTGGTATTGATGTAAAACTCAATCTCCTCAGAAGCCTTTCTGTATAATAATCCTTGGTGCCCTTGATTTTGAGACAATAGCTTATTTGTTAGGCCTGTATAGTAAGAGGGGAGCTTGCTCCAAAATTTAACATGATTTTTGACAAGTTCGGTCAATGCGGTTTTGGACCAATGATCCATTTCTTGGATTGCATTGATATGATTAAATATCTCAGAATGGTTTAAAAGATGTCTATCAATTTCATTGATATCATCTAGCAGGGTAGGGGCCCAATTAATGAATGATTGAAAAGATTCTCGCTCAGCGAGAGGCGTAAGTTCAAGGTATATTTCATAGAAGTGAAACAATACATCAAGGGATGAGATTGACTGTAGTCCAGAAATATTCTCAATGAACTCTTCAATACTCAATATAGAGGGAGAAAATATGGTATGTGTTAGTTCAGTAGATATAGTTTGTTGTAATACAACACCTGCTCTCCTACTAGGGAGAACAAAAACTAGATTGGAAAAATCTAGTTGCTTTTGGGCTAAATCGGAAATAACCCCCTGAATAAATGTAGACATAGGCCTAAAATAAAAAACGCCTCGCAAATTTGCGAGGCGTTTACTAATTATTTAGAAAGAATTATTTTTCTTTTCTTCTTATTGAGAAATGATCGATAATTCTACACGTCTGTTTTGTTGACGACCAGCAGCTGTACCGTTTGATGCAACAGGTCTAGCTTCTCCAAATCCTTTAGACTGTAAACGAGAAGAAGAAATTCCTCTGTTAGTCAAGTAACTTCTTACAGATGCAGCTCTCTGATCTGAAAGGTTAAGGTTGTAAGAATCACGTCCTCTATCGTCTGTGTGCCCTTCAATTAAGAATACAGTATTAGTGTACTCTTTCATAATGTTAGCCACATTATTAAGAGTAGCAAAAGACTCTGTACGAATGGTCGCTTTATTATAATCAAAAAGAACGTTCTGGAATTGTACGTTAAGATCGTTGATTACTTCAACAGAAATTTGAGGAACTTCTGGCTCAGGACATCCGTCATTAGCAGCTGTTCCTGCTTCATTAGGACAGTTGTCATCCTTATCTAGGATTCCATCTCCATCTGCATCTTGGTAAGGACATCCATTGTTTGCACGAGGACCTGCCTCATTAGGACAACCATCATCTGCATCTTTGATTCCATCTCCATCTGCATCGGGACAACCCGCTAAAGAAGCAACTCCAGGTACAGTAGGACAAGCATCTTTAGGATCTGGTATACCATCTCCATCAGAATCCGCACATCCGTCAAACTCAGCTAGACCCGCTACGTTAGGACAAGAATCTTTAGAATCTTCAATACCATCTCCATCAGAATCAGGACATCCATTAAACTCTTCCAATCCAGGAACTTCTGGACAGGCATCATCTTTGTCATATATGCCGTCACCATCTGTATCTTTTCCTCCGAAAGCAACTCCTAAGGTAGCTACATGTTGGAAGAGTCTATTTCTGTCTTCCTCAAAAGCGTGCTTATACTGTGATCTAATACCTACATTAAAGTTTTCTGCAATCCATAAACGAAGACCTAAACCTCCATTTGCGGTGCCAAATCCTATATTGTTTCCAGTGTCTTCACTTTCTAACCAAGAATAACCTGCTCCTACTGTTACGTAAGGATCAATCCATTCTGATTTAATTAAACTTTTAAGGCTGTAGTTTACATCCCCATCAGCCGAGTAATATTGTAAATCACCGTTAGGCACTCTATCTCCAATCTGACTAATTCTATTTAAAGACCCTGCCACACCAACAGTAAAACCGTCTCCTATGTAGCGTGATACTTGTAAATAGGATACTGAAGGCACAATATTCCAGTGATCTTCTGCATTGAAAAATTCGTCAAAAAGCGCATCGCTCTCTCCTCCAACTCCAGGTATTGAGTTCTCTACTGCTCCTGTAGGATAAAAGTCTACGGCATTTACACCGACATTAATTGCCCAAGGATTGTTTTCATCTTGCGCGTTCACTGTGCCGACAAACATTATCAGTAGTGAAGCAACTAAAAATCTGTTAAGATGTTTCATTTTCTATTCTTAAGTTTAAGTGTTAATTAAAAGCAAAAGTAAGTGGTTAAAAGTAATCATCAAAGATAATTTTGTGAAAATTTTATAATTTCTATTTATTTGCACTTCTTAGGCTATTTTTAAATAACCCCTAGCCTCCTACCTACTTTGGTAAACGCAATGATCGCTTTATCTAGATGTTCTTGGGTATGCGCCGCGCTTAATTGAACTCTAATCCTGGCTTTTTCCTTAGGAACCACAGGGAAAAAGAAGCCTATTACATAAATTCCTTCCTGAAGTAAGGCATCTGCCATGTCCTGAGAAAGCTTAGCGTCATATAACATAACAGGAACAATGGCAGAGTCTCCGTCAATAATATCAAAGCCTGCATCTTTCATCCCCTTTTTGAAATAATTGGTGTTCTTTTCTAATGTGTCTCTAAGACTAGTGTCGTTTTCTAGCATATCAAACACTTTAATTGAGGCACCCACTATTGCAGGGGCAAGAGAGTTTGAAAAAAGGTAAGGTCTACTGCGTTGTCTTAAGATTTCAATCACTTCTTTTTTGGCAGTGGTATAACCTCCCATAGCGCCGCCCATAGCTTTACCCAATGTGCCGGTAATAATATCTACTCTCCCCATTACGCCTTTCGCTTCAAGCGTACCCCTTCCAGTATCACCTATAAAACCTGTTGCATGACATTCATCTATCATTACTAAAGCATCGTATGTATCTGCAAGGTCACAAATCTTGTCTAATGGCGCGACAAGCCCGTCCATAGAGAAAACGCCGTCGGTTACAATAATTTTAAATCGAGAGCCCGCTTCGTTTGCTTTTTGAAGCTGAGTTTCTAAATCTGCCATATCATTATTTTGATATCTATAGCGAGCCGCTTTACACAAACGCACCCCGTCTATAATAGAAGCGTGATTTAGAGAGTCAGAAATAATAGCATCTTCTTTGCCTAATAAAGGCTCAAATACGCCACCATTAGCATCAAAAGCCGCTGCATATAATATAGTGTCTTCTGTCCCGTAAAAATTAGCAATCTTTTGCTCAAGTTCTTTGTGGATATCCTGTGTGCCACAAATAAATCGTACAGAACTCATCCCGAAACCATGGGAATCCATGGCATCTTTTGCGGCTTGAATCACCTCTTTATTAGAGGATAAACCTAAATAGTTATTGGCACAAAAGTTAATCACTTCTTCCCCAGTAGATACTTTAATAACCGCATCTTGTGGTGTAGTAATAATTCTTTCTTTTTTATAGAGACCAGAATCTTTAATGTTCTCAAGTTCCTTTTGCAGGTGCTGTTGGATGTTTCCGTACATAAAATAAGTTTTACACAAATTTAGAGATTAAACGCTAATTACTTTTATCTCCTCATTAATATATACTAGAAATTTTTGAACGACATTAAAATTCATTTCTTGAAGTAGTACAGCGTAATTTTCTATTTGAAAACTGTGCTCTTCTTTAGGAATTCCTGTTTTATAATCTATAACTGTGGTATGTCCATTAGGTGATACTACAACACGATCAGGAATGAATGTCCTTCCTTCTTTAGAAAGGATAGCTCTTTCATTATAGATGGTGTTTTCTTTGCTAAAACCCGGCGCAAGTTCAGGATGCCGCACTATTTTATGTAAAGTCTTGGAAAATCCATCCTGCTCTTCCTTTAGGATGTGACCATCTAACACAAAACGCTGTAGTGCGTGTTCGATATCGTTTACGGTATTAATTTCTGCTAGGAGGTCATGAACCAAGTTTCCATAGTAGATTGCTTTTTCGACCTCTTCATTGGTTACAATTCCTTTTCGGGTAATGATATTAATATTATGTTCTTCTTTGCTAGAAGAAGTAAATGGAATCATAATGGTGTCCTCAATAGAACCATTCTTTTGTATTGGAGCTTGTAGGGTTCCAAAATTATATTGCATCTTATTTTCTTCCCAATGCTTGCTATCTTTAAGATAGTTTATGAATAGGTCACTGTAATATTTAGGTATTTTGCTTTCGCGAAAGCGTGACAACACATACAATCGCTGCACAGGTCTAGTAAGTGCAACGTACAGCACATTTATTGAGTCAAACTTTTGCTCACTATGGCGTTTTGTAAACCGGGCTTCTCCCTGCTCACTATACTTTTTGAGAGTCTCTGAATGCCCGATCATTAGTTTTGTAAACCCGTTATATTCATTATTAGGGATGTCATACCAATGATGCTCGTTTTTAGAAGAATACAACTCTCCATCTGCATAGGGAAAAATCACAATGGGAAACTCCAGACCTTTAGATTTATGTATGGTCATTATTTGGACAGCATCCTTTTGTAATGGAGCGTGAATACTTAAGTTATCTTTTTTCTTTCCCCAATATTCTAGAAAACCAATCAAACCTCTATTTTGTGATGTGCTGTAGTTAAAGACTGTTTCTAAAAAGCCTATGACAAAAGCATCTGCAAGTGCTGTGAGACGGAAGCTTCTAATTATATATTCTACACCCTCATAAAGTGGTAATGCCGCAAATCTTGTGCTTGAGAAATGGATATCAAGCTTTTCTAGATACTGATACAAACCTAAATCTTCACTGCTTAACCAGTTATCCATAAAAAGGTGAGGATCTTCAATAGAATATTGCTGCGCAATAAAACGCAAGGCTCGCACAGCAGCAGGCATATTATGAGGCTGGTCTTGTAATGTGAGAATATCTTCTACAAAGAGAACCGTAGCAGAATTTTTTATTAGTAAACTGTCTGAAGATACTACTTGTATATTTTGTTCTGTGAGATATTGCGCGATGAGAGCCCCTTGTTTGTTGCTTCTAATTAGAATACAGATGTCACTTTTTTCAAATCCATCGTGCGTAGCTTTTTCTATAATTTCTAATACGGCTGGAGGGTAAACTTCATGGGCATCTTCATTAGTTTTTGCATCAATAAACTGCAAGGAGACAAAGCCCTCTGCATCAGAATTGTACTTCTGCTTATTGTCTTGTGTATAGATTTCTTGATAAGTAGGGTTATCAAAAACTTGTGCGATATGCGAAAATAAATCGTTGTTAAAATGAACAATTGTTTTATGACTTCTATAGTTTTTGTCTAAAGAAACTACAGATGTTTCATTTGAAATGAAAGGAGTGTTGCCTCCGGCTAAATCAATAAATTGTTCAGCTTTTCCACCGCGCCACCTATAAATCGCCTGTTTAGGATCTCCTACAATAAGTAAACTATTGGTTGTGGCATCTTTGTTTTCTGAGATAAGGGCGTTTTCAATAAGGGGCACAAGATTGTTCCACTGCAAGACAGAAGTGTCTTGAAACTCATCTATAAAATAATTGGTATATCGCTCTCCTATACGTTCGTAAATAAAAGCTGCAGGCTGGTCCTTTAGAGACTTGTGAATAATTGCATTAAAGTCAGATATAAGAAGGATATTTTCTTCTTCCTTAATATTTTGTAATTCTTTATTAATGAGTTGTAAAGTGGAAAGGGGCACAATGTTTTTTTGAAAAGCAGCAAGTGTTTGCACTTCAAAAGACATAGCCAATGTTTCTTTAAAAAAAACGATGAGCTCTTCTTGAATACTGGCTATGCTACTTTTTGTAATTTGATCTGTGCTTTTAGTATAGAAGCTATAATGCTCTATATCATTTTGCCATTTGCTCTTTTTTTCAAACTTGAAGCTCAAAGGGTCTTGAGCAAGTTTATTTACGTGATTGTAAAACGTACCTCTATTAAAATGGGAGGCATCTAATCCGAGATTACCAAATGTTTCTAGAAGGCTTTTTGCTTTGGCTTTAATTTCGGTTAAGACGGCCGCTTTTTTTGAGGATAGTGTTTTAGAAAGTGCGGTAAAATCGTCTAGACTTTTATCCTTCATAGAGGCCATAGCGGCGGCATCGTTTTCTTTAAGAAGAAGCGCAGCGATGCTATTTAAGTCGCGTGAGATATTCCAGTCCTTATTATCGTCTGTTTTTTGCAAGGCATAGTTAACGAGCACTTCTGTTATTTTACTATCATCACCTGTTTTGTCAATCACTCTATCTACAGCTTTTGTGAGCAGGTCTTTTACATCTAGAGAGACTTCAAAATTTCCAGAAAGGTCTAAATCTCTAGAGAAAGTACGTAATATGCGATGAGTAAACGTATCTATGGTTACAATATCAAAAGCGGCATAGTTGTGTAATATCTCGTTAAGTAATGTCGCCGCTTTAAGCGAAATCGTTTTGTGGTGTATGCCTGTTTCTGAAGCAATATCTATAAGCATGGCGGGAATGACATCACCCTTTTTTTCATAAAAAGCAAAATCCTTAAGTGTACTCAGCACACGCTCTTTCATCTCAGCTACAGCCTTATTTGTAAAAGTTATAGCGAGCAAATGACGATGCTTGTTCTTGAAACGGCTACTAATTAATGTCTTAAGATAATTCTTTACAAGACTATAGGTTTTGCCAGTACCAGCAGAGGCGTTGTAAATTGTAACAGGAGATTGTGTAGCCATTGGACTAAGATAAAAAAGCTGCTCATAAATGAACAGCTTTTTACCTAACTTAAACTAAATTTAATCTTGTACTGATGTTCCGATTCTATTGAATAGGCAACAACAGTTATTAGTAAGACGCAAATGTATGTGCTAGGTTGCGTCCTTAGCGTTGTTGTTGTGCTGCCGCGAAATCAATAAACTTCACATTAACGGCCCTTAATTTAAAGGAGCAGCAAGAATAGACCAGTTTACTTCTGGACAATCAGGGTTGCCATTATTATCTAGCAGGTTGCCATAGATTACATATAAGTTGTCATTAAAAACAGTCATAGAATGGACATAGGAGAACTCGTCTGAATCGTCAAGATTATGAGAAAGTTCCGTAATCTCATCTGTTAGAGTATCATAAACACCTATCCACACATCGTGATTGTCAAGACCACCAT
Organism: Dokdonia sp.; assembly: GCA_023299935.1. Taxonomy (GTDB): domain Bacteria; phylum Bacteroidota; class Bacteroidia; order Flavobacteriales; family Flavobacteriaceae; genus Dokdonia. The sequence continues at coordinate 27,154 of JALZVV010000098.1, read as the reverse complement.
CCCCATCCAAATCTTCTTGAATATCTCCTACGATATAGATTAGGTTTTCAAACTGTGCGGCAAAGCTATTTCCTAATGCCACGGGCATCTCAAACGTGGTGAACTCACCTGTATTTGTATTATAAATAAATGAAGTAGGCGTTATTGTTTCAAAATCAAAAAACGCTTCACGACCACTAAAAATGTATAGGTTGTCATTTACAAATGCTGACCCGGCATGAACTTTTGGCAAAGGCATAGTTGCAACAACTTCTAATGTTCCTGTGTCACTATTAATTCTTCTTAAACTATCTGCTACAAAATCAAGGTCACCCCCCACTACATAAATATCACCTCCAAGAGTAGCGGTTGAAAAGCGAGATAGAGCAGGGGCGTTATGAGGTGTTATTACTGGTGCTTGCGTTAAATCTAAATCATAAGTATAAATGTTTTGACCTCCAGTTACTATAAGGTCATTGTTAATGATATTAATTTTTCTGGTGAAAAAGTCTGCGAATTCATCATTTCTCTCAATAAAGGTATCGTCATCAACACTATATTTTAATGTTCTGCTAGGAGCACCATTGTTATTGCTGCAATCATTTCTGAAGGTTATAAATAGACTATTATCAGCATAAGATCCAATAAGGCCTGAATTGCTTTGTTGTGCAAAAAAATCAGTGGCCAAAAAGCTAGCCACTTCATTAAAAACCATTCCTGATTCTGGAGGGGTTATATAGTCTTCTGCCTGCTTAGTAGTCAAAGTAAAATCTATGGTTTCTCCAGCAAACGCACTTCTTGTTCCGTCAAAAGTTAGGGTTCCTGTAATAGTATTTTCATTTACTACAATAAGCTCCATATTTCCATTGAGAGCCGTAAGTGAAGTGCTGCTATCTTGGTCAAAAATAAAAGGTGAGGTTTCTGTAGGAATGTAGAAGTCTAATAAAGTTTCTGAAATTGTTGTACCCTCTACATTAATGTCATTAGCAGGTCTCCATTCAAAAACACCATTTGTTCTGGTTCCAGAAAAAACAAACTCGTCATCTCTAACGTTAAAGTTATTAGTAATCTCAAACGTACCCGCGTCATTGGTTAGCATTGCCTGAGAGAATCTCCATATTTTGTCAAGATTGGCATCGGTTAATATAGCAACGGTTTCGTCCCGCTCATTGTTTAGAATTACAGACTGGTCTTGAGGGTCGTCACCCATATCATCTGGGTTTGTTGTACTTGAATCGTCATCATCGCCGCATGAGACTAACAATAAAAGAAGGCTAAAAATAAATAAAGGTTTAATACATTTCATATCTGTTCTAAATTAAAAGGGTTCAGGTCAAAAATAAATAATGAGGCTCCTCAAAAAATACCTGCTAAAGGGGATTTATACGCTTTTTAATTTAAAAACAGATATAATGGCAATTAAAGGTATAAGGAAAACTTATTGCACTAAAAGCAATCTTTCTCTCCTCTATCTAATATTCAATTATCTAATCCTTAAATTTGTATAGTATTGATTTATTAATCTAAAAATTTTAGAAACTATGTCATTTGAATTACCAAAATTAAACTTTGCATACGACGCATTGGAGCCACATATAGATGCACGTACTATGGAGATACACCACGGGAAGCATCATAACGGCTATACTTCTAAGTTAAATGCAGCTGTACAAGGAACAGATTTAGCAGGAAAAAGTATTGAGGATATTCTTGCTAGCCTTGATATGTCTAATGGTGCTGTTCGAAATAACGGAGGTGGATTTTACAACCACCGCCTTTTCTGGGAAATATTATCTCCAGATGGAGGAGGAGAGCCATCTGGGGCTCTCGCGACTGCAATTAATGACTCTTATGGAAGTTTTGAGGCTTTTAAAGATGCTTTCTCTAAAGCGGCAGCTACGCAGTTTGGTTCAGGATGGGCTTGGCTTTGCGTGCATCAAGGAGGTAAAGTTGAGGTTTGCAGCACTCCTAACCAAGACAACCCACTTATGCCAGGCGTAGGATGTGGCGGATCCCCAATCTTAGGATTAGATGTTTGGGAACACGCATACTACTTAAACTATCAAAATAGAAGACCAGATTATATTAATGCATTCTTTAATGTAATTAATTGGACGAAGGTTAGTGCTATGTACGGGGAGGGTAAATAAGAACTCCTTTAATACTAATAAAAAGAGAACACTATTTAGTGTTCTCTTTTTATTTCAGGTTAATCCTTGATCATTGCGTATAGAAAATGCAGAACGACCAGAAAATGAATAAACTGCTCGCGCAGAAACGTAAACTATACTAAGGATTTTATTATTGGGAATAGGCTAATTCAAGGCTAAAGGCATAACTAAAGCGCTTGCCATATCCTTGATTATTGGGCATAAAAAAAGGCAGAAAGATCCACCTTTTTTTGCCCCAAATCTACCATGAACTTAACCTACTTATGCTATGGCATATGCTAATATAGTATTGATTTTCAACCACACAACAATTTTTAGACCAAATACACGATTTTTAGACCAAATACACAAGATTTGCAAAAATTGGCAATATTTTGAGAGAAGAATTAGTAGGCTCTCTCACTATTTCCTTCTACATAATTAATAAAAGCCTTATTTACAACACGATGCCCACCGTCTGTAGGATAGTCTCCTGTAAAATACCAATCGCCTAAGTTTTTAGGACAAGCATTATGAAGATTATCTACAGTTTGATAAATAATTTCTACTTCTGGCTTAACAGTTTCGTCACTTAGTAATTCTGCAATTTTTGCAGAGATTTCTTTATCTGTAAAAGGAGCATATATTTCCTTTACAAAGTTGATTACGTCCTTGTCTTTTAGGTCTACCTGTTTTTTACATTTTTTGTAAACCTCATGCACAGTATCTCCAAGACCTCTTTCATCTAACAGGGCAATTGCAGCTCTAAAAGCAATAAAATCTTCAAGCTTAGCCATGTCAATACCATAACAATCTGGATAACGGATTTGAGGCGCAGAGGAAACAACAACTATTTTTTTAGGCTCAAGACGAGCCATCATCTTAATAATACTCTTTTTAAGTGTAGTACCTCTCACAATACTATCATCTATAATTACCAGCGTGTCCTTAGGCTGGACCACCCCATAAGTCACATCATATACGTGAGCCACAAGATCATCACGACTACTATCCTCGGTAATAAAAGTTCTGAGCTTTGCATCTTTAATAGCAATCTTTTCTGTTCTAAGCTTTCGCGAAAGTATTTTCTCCAAGCCTACATCATCCAACTGTCCTTTTGAAGCTAGGATTTCTTCCTTCTTTTGTCTGTTGAGCTCGTCCTGAGCCGCTTCTACTAGTCCATAGAAAGAAGTTTCTGCAGTGTTAGGGATGAAACTAAAAACAGTATTCTTTGTATCGTGATTAATGCTTTTAAGAACTTCAGGCATTAATAAGCGCCCTAGTTGTTTGCGCTCTTCGTAAATTTCGGCATCACTACCTCTGGAAAAATAAATGCGTTCAAAAGAACAAGCTTTTCGCGTAAGCGGTTCTAATACTTTTTCAATACTGAGTTTTCCATTTTTCTTGACAATAAGGGCACAACCCGGGTCTAGTTCAAGCACATCCTCAAAAGCGACATTAAAAGCAGTTTGTATTACGGGGCGTTCACTAGCCACTACTGCAATCTCATCGTTTTCAAAATAATATGCAGGTCGTATTCCTGCAGGGTCTCTCAGTACAAAAGCATCTCCGTGACCTAAAAGACCTACCATAGCATAACCGCCGTCCCAATCTTTTGAAGCTCGTTTAAGAATTTTGGCTACTTTTAAGCGCTCGGCTATTTGGGGCGAGGCTTGTTGCTTGTTAAAGCCTTCTTTTTTGAGTTTTTTATACAGTTTTGCTACTTCGTCATCTAGAAAATGGCCTATTTTCTCCATAACGGTAATGGTATCAGCATTTTCTTTAGGGTGTTGTCCTAGTGAAACTAATTTTTTGAAAAGGGTACTTACATTAGTCATGTTAAAGTTACCTGCCACAATTAGGTTTCTGTGCATCCAGTTGTTTTGCCTTAAAAATGGATGAACATTTTCTACACTGTTTTTTCCAAAAGTACCATAACGTACGTGACCCATTAATAGCTCACCTATGTAAGGAACATTCTTTTTTTGCCAAGCGACATCATCTTTTTTATCAGGATTGGTAACCATAAGGTCATTAATACGACCATTAATTTCTGCAAAAATATCCTGTATAGGTTGTTGTGCTACAGATCGTTGTCTGGATATGTATCTTTCTCCAGGCGCCATATCAAGTTTAATACTAGCAAAACCAGCTCCGTCTTGACCACGGTTGTGCTGCTTTTCCATCATAAGGTACATTTTGTTTACACCATAAAAGGCAGTACCATATTTTTCTTTATAGAATTCTAAAGGTTTCTTTAATCGGATTAAAGAAATCCCACATTCATGTTTTATAGCGTCACTCATAGTTAAAACAAATGCGCTCCATTGTGGAGCGCGTTATATTAGTTAAATTCTATATCAAATTGCGTTAGTTGTTTAAACTGCTGCAAACGTTTTTTTATTTCGTCTTTAGAGACACTCTCTATTCGTTCTGTTCCAAAACTCTCTACTGTAAAAGAAGCTAGGCAAGAACCATAGATAAGTGCATTTTTCATATTTTCAAAAGAGATGTTTCCAGATTGTGCTAGAAACCCAGCAAACCCACCAGCAAATGTGTCTCCTGCTCCTGTTGGGTCAAAAACTTCGGCCAGTGGAAGCGCAGGGGCATAAAACATCTCGTTGTCATGAAATAATAGTGCTCCGTGTTCTCCTTTTTTGATTACCACATATTGTGGTCCCATCGAATGTATTATTTTTGCCGCAGTTACTAAAGAGTATTCTCCGCTTAGCTGCCTTGCCTCTTCATCATTAATGGTAATGACATCTACTTTTTTAAGGGTAGTTTTAAGCTCATCTAAGGCAATATCCATCCAGAAGTTCATAGTGTCTAAAATAACAAGTTTTGGGCTCGTCATTTGTTCTATTACACTTAACTGTACTGTAGGCTGTAAGTTACCTAGCATTACAATATCTGCATCTTTATAAGACTCAGGAACGACAGGATTAAAAGATTCTAAAGTATTGAGTTCTGTAACTAGCGTATCGCGAGTATTCATATCATTATGATACTTACCACTCCAATAAAAAGTTTTTCCGTCTTTAACAACTTCTATTCCTTCTGCATTAATGTCACGACTTGTAAGCTTATTTATATACTCTTGCGGGAAGTCTTCCCCTACAATAGATACTATAGCGGGATCTATATCAAACTGCGATGCACTAAGACCAATATAAGTAGCTGCGCCACCTAATATTTTATCAGTTTTCCCAAATGGAGTTTCTATTTGATCAAAAGCGCAGGTGCCTACAATTACAAGTTTACTCATTTTGAGGATTTATTTTTTTTGCAAATATAGGGCTTTGCGCCTATTGTTTAAGGCTCTTTTTTAATGTTGTGAAGGTTTTTAAAGGTCCTTTTACAATTAAAGAATTTACGATAAAAGCAGGTACAGAACCTCCGGGGTCCATATAGATTTGCTGCGTAGCTTTTATCCCAGAAGGATGCTTTTCTATTAACCAAGAACCTTTTAAATCTTGAATTCGTATGGTCTTGGCTTTTGGTGTGATTCCTTCTGGCATTGCCTTAATAGAGAGTACAATTTTGTCTGGACTTTGTTCTTCTAAAACAAGTTTAGTTACCACATCACGATTTTTGATAGGCCAAGGCAATTGTTCTGAGTAATAAAAATAGCGTTCATCATCAGAACTTAGTTCTTGGATAACATAGCTGGTGCTAAATTCCCAATCTTCATTGTAATATGGTGCCTTATAGACTTGTTCGAAAACTTCATCTATAGAGACATTTTTAAAAATAGTCGTTGCCTTAAATTCTTTTAAAGCACTCTCTGCCACATCTCGTGTATAAATATGAATATCGGATTCACTTTTCTTAAGCTCCCACTCACCAAAATCTGGAGTACTCACCAGTGCGCTTATAGAGATCAAAAAATAACTAATTAACTTCATAGTAGTTAAGTAGGGTATTCTAGTAAAACTTTACAGTTTTAATGAGAAGATTTTTTTTGCTTCTGCCTATTTAGAGCAATGCTTATTATAGAGGTCTAAATATTTTGAAATTTCATTTAAACGAAATCGAGCATCTATTTGATTTGCTAATTCTGGACATTTATTAAAAAATGCAAGCACTTCTCTTTTGCCTTTTACAGGAATAGGGTCGCCTGTGCCTTCCTTGATATATTGATTGATTTCTGTTTTAGCAAGGACAACCCCGTCTTTTTTTATAGGATTTATTTTTGTGTCTTCATAAAGCTTGGTTGATCCATCATAAAGCAACTTCATAAAAGAACCTGTACGACTTTCTTTTTTTGCTCTACGTTTGCGCCCGTTGGCCAATGTTATTTCTTTGGGCTCACCAAAAAGTATATAATGATAAACGCCATCTTTTTCTTCACTAACGCCCTCTACTCTTAATTCCTTTATAGATGAATATTTTATATGTTTTGGTTTTCCTACAACAGGTTTGATGTTCATTGCAAATTCTAATAGGTCATATTTTTTTACTCCAATATAGGTGTCATTATCTAAGGATAGGACAATTAATTTTTTTTGTGCATTTACACTTGCACCTATTAATAGGATAAAAAAGAGAATTTTTTTGAACATAGCCTTATTGTTTTAAACCTAAGAGTGTAATAAAATTACTGTTTTAAGGGGTCTAAAGATAAAGCGTTGCTAGAGACGCACCCCTTTGTTTAATATTATTAAAGCATTTCTATTATTTCCTGCCAAAATCTGCAGGGATCTCACCCCAAGCTTTGGTTTCCCATTTTACAATAATAGTTGTATAGGTATTGGTTTTGAGCCAATTTTCGGCTCTTTGTACCAAGGCCATAACGTCCTTATTTTTTGCATTAGTCTTGAGCTTAGTATTGCATTTTTTCTTTTTAACCCATCCTATGGCAATGCGAGAGTCAGAATAAATCACACGATCGCTAACGTTCTTTTTGAGATAAGCAAGACCGTGCACTAAGGCAAGAAACTCCCCTATATTATTAGTGCCTTGTTTAAAAGGACCTTGATGAAAGAGTTGTTTTTCGGTTTGAGTATCTACACCCCGATACTCCATAACTCCTGGATTTCCTGAACTGGCTGCATCTACGGCAATAGAGTAGAGATTGGGAAAGCCGTATTTTTCTTTTTCTTCTGAGCTGAGTATCTTTTTCTTTTTAGAAGTGCCTTTAAAATCTTCATAGTTTCCGTTGTAGGCTTGTTTGGCTTTTGCAAAAGTTTCAAAACTCTTGTACTTAGCTCCTGCATAGCCCGTAATCATAGCTTTGCAATCTGCCCAGCTAATGTAGATGCCGGGTTTTTTACCCTCCCAGACCACATAAAATTTTTCCTTCTTTTTACTCATTTCTCTCATACCCGTGTAGACGGGTATCTCGTTACTATATTATCCCATTAGTATTTTCTCGATCACTTCAGGAAAATGCTTGTGCTCTAATTCACGCACTTTCTTAGCAATAGTTTCTGGGGTGTCTTCAGGTGTCACTTCTATTTTGGTTTGAAAGATATATTTACCTTTATCATACTCTGGAGTTACCTTATGAATGGTGATTCCGGTATAGGTTTTTTGTTCTGAATTCGCTTTCGCGAAAGCGAAAACAGCCTCATGCACGTGTTTGCCATACATTCCTTTTCCTCCAAAGTCAGGAAGTAATGCTGGATGAATATTTATAACACTATCTGGAAAAATATTAATTATTTTTTCTGGAAAGAGCCATAAAAATCCAGCTAGTACAATTATATCGGGCTTGATATTTTTAAGAATATTTAATAGAGTGTCTGTCTTATAAAAATCATTTCTATCAAAACTAGCTGTTCTAACACCACTGGCAGCAGCACGTTCCAAAACTTTGGCACTCTTCTTGTTACTGAGCACCTGCGCAACCTCGATATCCGAGCTGCCCTTAAAATGATTAATAATACGCTGGGCATTTGTTCCGTTACCAGAGGCAAAAATCACAATTCGTTTCATAGTTTTGAGGCAGTTGTGTGTGCAAAACAAACAATTATTAGTAACAAATGAAGGTTTTTTATCATAAACTTAGTTATTAAATACGTAAATTACCTTCACATTTTTAGGTGGAAATATTGTCAAACCGTAAAGTTTGTTATTTTTGCCACTTAAATCAAAAATTAAATTTAGAAATTATGTCAGACATTGCATCAAGAGTAAAAGCGATTATCGTAGACAAATTAGGTGTAGACGAGAATGAAGTTGTAACAGAAGCTAGCTTCACAAACGACTTAGGCGCTGATTCCTTAGACACTGTTGAGCTTATTATGGAATTTGAAAAAGAATTTGATATTCAAATCCCAGACGACCAAGCAGAAAACATTGCTACTGTAGGTCAAGCGATCTCATATATAGAAGAAGCAAAATAAGTTTTTGTAAATGGAGCTTAAGCGAGTAGTAGTAACAGGTCTAGGTGCTCTCACACCTATAGGGAACAATGTCCAAGAATATTGGGAAGGGTTGTCTACAGGTAAGAGTGGGTGTGCACCCATTACGTATTTTGATACTGAACTGTTTAAAACCAAGTTTGCTTGTGAGCTTAAAAATTTTAATGCTAGCGATTTCTTTGATAGAAAAGAGGCTCGCAAGCTAGATAGATTTGCCCAGTATGCATTGGTGGCTTCTGATGAAGCCATCAATGATGCCGGGATTGACCTTGAGACTGTAGATAAATTTAGAGTAGGAGTAATATGGGGCGCTGGTATAGGCGGGCTAGAAACCTTTCAAAATGAAGTTATCAATTTTGCTCAAGGAAATGGCACTCCAAGATTTAACCCATTCTTTATCCCTAAAATGATAGCAGATATTGCTCCAGGTAATATTTCTATTAAGCATGGGTTTATGGGCCCTAATTATACTACAGTTTCTGCCTGCGCATCTTCTGCAAACGCAACTATAGACGCCTTAAACTACATTAGATTAGGGCATTGTGATATTATTGTTACTGGAGGTAGTGAAGCTGCAGTTACACAAGCAGGGATGGGAGGTTTTAATGCAATGCATGCATTATCTACTAGAAATGATGATCCACAAAAAGCATCGAGACCTTTTGACGCGACTAGAGATGGTTTTGTATTAGGAGAAGGAGCTGGAGCACTTGTTCTAGAGGAGTATGAGCATGCAAAAGCGAGAGGCGCAAAAATATATGCAGAAGTAGTAGGAGGCGGTATGTCCAGTGATGCATACCACATGACAGCTCCTCATCCAGATGGGATAGGCGTAGAGCGAGTGATGCTCAATTGTTTAAGAGACGCTGGTCTTGAACCTCAGGATGTTGATCACATTAATACTCACGGGACATCTACTCCACTTGGAGATGTTGCAGAACTCAAAGCGATTTCAAAGGTCTTTGGAGAACATGCCCATAACATTAACATTAACTCTACAAAATCTATGACAGGTCACCTACTGGGAGCTGCTGGTGCTATAGAGGCTATTGCCTCTATTCTAGCAATGCAAAACAGTATTGTACCGCCTACCATTAATCATGGTGTTATAGATGAAAGGATTGATCCTAACTTTAACCTTACTCTTAATAAAGCACAAGCTAAAGAGATTAATATTGCAATGAGCAATACTTTCGGGTTTGGGGGTCACAATGCGTGTGTATTGTTTAAAAAATTAATTGCGTAAATAATGAGCGCAATAAAAAAAATATTTCAATCCCGTCCTGATAAGGACGGGATTTTTTTTAAGCGTATGCAAAGTATTCTTGGTTTTAAGCCTAAAGAGATTGGATACTATGAAAAGGCATTCACGCACAGGTCATTAGGTCTAAGCAAGAACGATGGAAACCCTTTGAATTATGAGCGCCTAGAGTTTTTAGGCGATGCAATGCTTGGGGCTGTCATTGCGGCACATCTTTTTGGAGAAGTACAAGGAGGAAATGAAGGCTATCTTACTAAGATGCGGTCTAAAGTAGTAAGTAGGAAACATTTAAATGAACTTGGAAGAGAACTCAACTTATTACGGTATGTGCGAGCAGCCATTCCCAAGGAGCATTTTGGAGCGAATATATACGGTAATCTGTTTGAAGCTCTCATAGGAGCTATATATCTTGACCGTGGTTATAAATATTGCGAGAAATTTATTTTCAAAAGGGTAATAGAACCCTATGTAGATATTGAGAAATTGGAAGGCCGTATCATAAGCTATAAAAGTGTGTTGATAGAATGGTGTCAGAAAGAGAAGAAGAAATTTAATTTTGAAGTTTATGAAGACACTGGGCAAGACGCCGTAAAACATTTTGGTGTTAAGTTAACAATAGATAAAAGTGTAGCTGGAAAGGCACGTGCCACCTCTAAGAAGAAGGCAGAAGAAATAGCGGCAAAACGAGCTTATTATGCATTTCAACGAGAAATTCAAGCCAAATAACGATAAAATTCAATTTTATTACTTACTTTTGCTGGCTATAGGCAATATAAGATCTTCAGATGGTGCCTGCCTTTTATGTCACAAAAAAAGCCTAAACTTTATTATTTAATCTTTATCGTAATTGCGATTGGCAGTGCATTAGGTGTTGTCTATTTGTCCTCACGAATTGTTAATAAAGAAAAGGAAGCAAGACAACTCCTTCTCGAAAGAGCGAATAGGGTTGCCGCGACAGAATTAAATGATGCTTTAAATAACTATGCCACTTTGCTTTCTGGTGTTAAAAGTTTTGTTGAGATCAATGACAATGTTCCTAGTAAAGCTAGGCTAAGAGCGTTTATTGAACTGCAGCATAAAGACTTAGAAATGGATCCGCCATTTAGTGTTACTTATGTGGATTCCAGCCATATAATTGTATATGACCTTGTTTTTAGTGGAGTAGAAGAAGTATTTCTAAAAGGCCAGCCTATGCAGAGTGTTATTGGCGCTCCAGGCGTAAAACGCAGGGATTCTCTAATGCTCAAAAAAGGATATTATGCTTCTAACCCAACTAATTTATTAGAAGGCGGAGTAGGGTTACCCCTAGGGTTTGCTATTTTGGATGAAAACGGAAACTCTAGAGGCTATATGACAAGTGTCGCCTTATTTGCGCCTATTGTAGATAGAGTCTATAAAATAATTGATAAAGAAGATGTTGTATTGAGCTTTAGAAGCAGCAACGGGAATTACTTTGATAGGGCAAGGTCATACAATTCGCAAAAATTGTATTCTTCAAACAAGGATCCAGAGTATTTTAAGAATTTTGAAATAGCCCCAGAGGAATATGTGTATAGTGAAGTTCCCTATTACAATAATACCTTTACCATAGGAACGGCTTTTAAAGAGCCCTATAAATTTAGTCCTGGGATGTATACCACTTCATTGATATGGTACTTAGTTCTTCTTGGATTTATGTTTTTATTGTTGACGCGTTTTTATATTTATAAACGTAAGAATGACATCATTGCTACTCAAAAACGCCAGCTTATAGAGCTCGTTGCTACAAAGAACAAGTTTTTCAACATAATAGCTCATGACCTGAGAAGCCCGTTAAGCTCTGTTGTAAATTTCCTTGACATACTGAGGTCCGAGGGCACAGAAGGCGCAACTAATAAAAAGATTGTAGATGGGCTAGGAGATTCTAGCAAAAACAGTCTTACGCTTCTAGATAATTTACTAAAATGGTCTAAAGTTCAAACAGGAAAAATCAATTATAGCCCGGTAGACTTAAATTTACTCAGCATAACTAAAGATCAGTTGAAGGTGCAGCAATACGCGGCAGATTCAAAAAGGCTGAGAATAGATTTAGATTGTAGTTTTAATGAAAAAATAAAAGGAGATAGAAATCTAATCGCTAATGTGATAAGGAATCTCATTTCTAATGCTATAAAATTTTCTTACGAAGGGCATGTAGTCGCCATAGAAATTTCTAAACTAGAGAATGAGGTTTCTTTTAGCGTAGAGGATACTGGAGTCGGGATACCTCAAGAACATCTGGATAAGCTATTTGATATTACAGAAGTGACAACACAAAGAGGGACAAATAACGAAAAAGGCTCCGGATTGGGCCTTGTGCTTTCTAGGCAGTTTATAGAAATGCATAATGGAAAGCTTGATATTGAAAGCAAACTTTCAGTAGGAACAATTACTAGTTTTACCCTGCCGCTGTAGGGATAGAAATTCCTTAGACGCAAACGTTTGCGTGAGAATAGTAATTGCTTGAGCTAGTTTAACTGCACTTTACGTATCTTTAAATCTCGTAAAACATTATGGCAAAACATAAGCTTTTATTAGAGGATGATTTTGGATATGACTTTGTGTTAATTGCAATCCATACCTCATTGGAAGCCTATTATGTCGCTTTTTTACTCAATAAAAATTTGCGGTTACAATTAGCCAGAACCTCAAATGATTTGTTTGTTAATAGGGGAAAATATTCGGTAGATTTCTCATTATTTGAGTATGAAAACCCTCAAAAATACGTGAACTACCATTTTTTTAATAACCGTGCCAAAACTGTTTTAAAGCAAGTTTCGCAGGGTCTATTTGATGAAGAAAATGAGGTTTCAGTAAGCGATTTGTTTATTAACGACCTACCTAAGGTAGATTATTTTTTAAAGGTGTATGATGAAGGTAAGGCTTTCGCGAAAGCACAAATTCTCAAACAAATAAATAGCATACCTCAAATCATAACTGCATATAGCGTCGAGATTGACCAGCTAAAAACAAAACAAAACTTAATATTTGAATAATGCCAAATAGAAAGAAAACCAAAATAGTCGCAACATTAGGACCTGCCACTGCAAAAAAAGAAACCTTGCTTAAGATGATGCAGGCAGGGGTAGATGTGTTTAGAATAAATTTTTCGCACGCAGACTACGATGACGTAAAGAATCGTGTAAAAATGATACGAGAATTAAGCACTAAACACGGGTTTAATACGTCTATATTGGCAGATTTACAAGGACCTAAACTACGCGTAGGTCGTATGAAGGAAGAGGTGATTGTTCAGCCAGGAGACTTGATTGTGTTCTCTACAAAAGAAGAGTTTGAAGGTACGAGTGAACGCGTTTATATGAATTACAAACAGTTCCCACAGGACGTTAATAAAGGGGAGCGCATTTTATTGGATGATGGAAAACTTATGTTTGAAGTCGTTAAAACGGATAAAAAAAGCGAAGTTCAGGCTAAGGTTGTGCAAGGAGGGCCACTAAGGTCACGCAAAGGAGTAAACCTGCCTAACACTAATATTTCTCTACCAGCACTTACCGAGAAGGATGTAAGAGATGCCATTTTTGCTATCGGGCAAGAGGTAGATTGGATTGCCCTCTCATTTGTACGTCATGCAGATGACCTTAAAGAACTACAGGCAATAATAAAAGAACATAGTGATTACAAAATCCCTATTGTTGCTAAGATTGAAAAACCTGAAGCGGTAGCTAATATTGATAAAATAATTGCGTACTGTGACGGCCTTATGGTTGCTAGAGGTGATTTAGGAGTGGAGATACCTGCAGAAGAGGTGCCTTTAATTCAGAAGAAATTAGTTTTACGAGCAAAAACAGCTAGAATTCCGGTAATTATTGCTACTCAGATGATGGAGACTATGATTTCTAGTCTTACACCCACACGAGCTGAGGTAAATGATGTGGCAAACTCAGTAATGGATGGAGCAGATGCGGTGATGTTAAGCGGAGAAACCTCTGTAGGTAAATACCCAGTGCAGGTGATAGAAAAAATGGCAGCGATCTGTAGAAATGTAGAAGATTCTGAGCTTGTACAGGTCCCTCAAGACCCACCTCATATTAGAACTAATAGATACATTACAAAAGCGATTTGTTATCACGCAGCGCATATGGCAAATGAGATTGACGCCAAGGCAATTTCTACCTTAACCAATAGTGGTTATACTGCCTTTCAAATTTCGGCGTGGAGGCCACAAGCCCATATTCTAGCATTTACCTCTAATAAACGTATTCTTACACAACTTAATTTATTGTGGGGTGTAAAAGCATTGTACTATGACAAATATGTGAGTACAGACGAAACGGTAGAGGATGTAAATAGGATAGCTTGTAAAAAAGGCTTTGTAAAAAAGGGTGATATGCTTATTAATCTTGCTGCGATGCCCATTGTAGATAAAGGGATGGTAAACACCTTGCGGGTTTCTGAGGTTTAATATGTAAAGTGTTCATTAATAGCAATATATATTTGGTTAAAATTGTTAATGTTTCCTTAAAATTAAAATTAAAATTAAAATTAGTTTTATTTTTAAAGCCTTATTAATCAAGGCATTATATAATGAAAAACTTTATTTACCTTTTATTCCTGCCACTTATTATCACGTCGTGCTCTACAGATAACGAATTTGAAATAGACACGAAGGCAGAAACGATTGAAGAAATTGCAAACGTGAGATTAGTGTACAACGAGTCAGAAAGCAATAATATTGAAGTAACAACTAAAGACATTCAAACTAGATGGGCGGCCGAGATTAAAAGTGAGTCGGGTAAATCTGTAACTTTATCTATATTTGAAATTATAGCATCAGAGGAAGATGGCAAACGGTTCTATTTCCTAAAAGCTGTGAGTGAAGATGGGACGCTAGAAACAGGCAGTTTTTTAGAAAAAATAGACGATAGGACCTACATGGTAAGGGGTAAAACTTGCTCTTGTTCAGGATGTCCTAACGGATGTAGATTAACGGTTACTGGAAGTTTGTGCTCTTGTTCAGGATGCCCTTTTAATGAAGGCACTTGCATCAAAACAGAAACTCAAACAATAGGGGAGCAATAGCAAATCCCAAGCGCATTTGTTGTTTTAGATAACCCTATTTGTTACAAAACTAATGGTCATACATAAAATTCATGTATGACCATTTTTGTCTTTATTATAAATTCATGTATGACCATTCAACCTCCGTTATCATAAAGTTTTTGTCAACGCTCTTGATGCTTACGGTGCGTTTGTATCCTCTTATACTATATGAGTACGTGATATGGTTTATGTTAGAATCTTTATCTCTACCTAGGATCACTTCATCGGTTTTAGTTCTGAGTCTTTTCTTTATATTGACAATAGTAGACCTGCTGTTTTCTGTTAGATCTACAGCAATAGTTTTAGGGATATCAAACAATGCTTGGGCTAGCATATAAGATTCTCCCCAAGAAGAAGCAGGTAAGGTTATAGAAGTGGTGAGGCCAAATTCATCTCCTTTAGTATTTTTGATTTTAGACACTTTTATTGTTTTTTCTGGTGAAGAAAGACGCTTAGCATACTGGGTTGCTGTTTCATCCACAAGAGGAGGCGCAAGCGTGCTTAAATAGCCGGAGAAAACAAAACCAGTTGTGCCTAGATAATTCACCTCTACCATATTCCCTTCTATGCCAGCGACAGTCATGGTAGTTTGCTTAGGAGAACTTAGGTGTGTTACCTGATAGCCATAGGGGATAGTTAATATTTTTTCAGATTTTAAATTGGTCCCTTGTCTTAAGGATAATCCACTTCGAGCGGTAATGAATAACTTTCTGATGGATGGAGCATTAGGCCTCAAATGAGTTTCAGTAAATACAACATCTTGCACTGCGTGCGCAGCTGGTGCGGGTTGAACTGCTGCTTCGCTTTGTTGTGTAGCAGGTTTGCAGCTTGCTAAGACAATAAGAATGACAGCTAAAAGGTGAATAGGGTTTTCATAATGATTAGGTTTTAAATTGTTACTATATACTAATAACCCTATCATTAATTAAATTATTATATATAATAATTTATAAAATTAACACAAAAACACATTTTATTTTAAAATCTAAATCCAAGACTTATATACCATTCATTACGGTCTAGCTCTGGACTATAGGAATATCTAAGCTCTAAAGGACCTAGTAATGTCTCAATTCCATAACCTGCTGTGTAACCGGAGAAATCCGGTGAAGAGAAGAATTCTTCTGATTGAAAGATGTTATTACCTGCATTTGCAAAGTTTGCCCCTAGCGATGCGTGGTGGTTTTTAAAGAGTTCGTAATCAAATAAAAAGCTTGCTTTTACATATCCACCTCCTGTGATACTTATAAAATCATAACCCCAAAAAGAGACGAAATTATTTACCTTCTTATTGCCATAGCCTCCTAAGAAAAAATCTAAAGAACGAACCTCAGAACCGCCTATTTTAAAGCCGCCGTCTATTCCAGTCTGTAAGGTGAGTTTAGGCAATAACTTTTTTGCATAAAGAAAACTAGCATTAGCAATGGAGAATTCTGTGAAGTTATTATTAAAATCAGAAGCGTATAAAAACAAATCAAAATCTCCATCAAAATATACTCCAGAAGTCGGGTAGTATAAATTATCTAAAGTGTCAAATTTTATCTGACCATACGCCCCATAAAAATTACTTTGATCAAAAATTAATCCGGGTTGAGTGAGATCATCATCCTCTACCGTTAACGTTTCAATATCAATAAATTTATGTTGAACCCCTAGATCTAAAGAAAACTCTTTCATAAAAAGTGTTTGTAGATAAATCTGGTTGGTAAAGGTTTGATAATCGATTCGCACACGATTTATACTAGAAAAATCTAGTGCACTGGTTTGCTCTAAAAGGCGAGCACTAACCCCTTTTTGAAAATCGTCTAAAATAGACCGGGCACCTACACTCCAGTAATATCCTTTATCAATGTAATAATTAAATTCATACCGCAAATTTTCACCAAGAATAAAATCAAAAGAAGCGATATCATTATTAAAAAGTAAGCGTTTTCTAGTAAAGTTTACTAGGGCGGCAGTTCTAAAAAGATCGTCATAATGAAGCCCTACACGAACAAATTGCCGACTTTCTGATTCCTGTAACTTCATAGAAAGTAGCTTCCCCTCCGGGATATTGTGAAAACGATGACCTATGCGTTTAAAGTTTTCTGTGGCTGCAAGATTATTAATTCTATCTCCAAAATCTCCATAGCTTAGGGTTGCCGGAGGAGCTAGTTTTAACTTACCTAAAATATAAGAGCGGGTATAATTTTCATTACCAGTTAGTTCAACTGCGTGTATTGTTATGCTGTCTTGTGGCATGGGATTAGAAATGGGTCGCTTTCGCGAAAGCGAACTTTGCCGCATACTAATTCCTTTTAGCGCATCAAATTGTTCGTTAGCAGCAGCGGCACCTTTTTCAATAATTTCATATTTATCTCCAAAAGAAACCACAGAGTAGTTAGTAACATCCGGCTTTAAATAAATATCAGTACTATCTCTTTTAGCCTGCATAGAGGCGATTGACCTGAAATTACTGATTTGAATAAGAATCTCTGGAGCGGTACCAAGCTCTTCCTTAGAACGTAAATCATCCTGAACATCAACCCCAATGATAATATCTACACCTTTGGCGCGTAACTCGTCTATGGGGTAATTATTTGCTACACCCCCATCTATTAGTAGTTTGTCTCCTAGTGCCACGGGGCTAAAGAGGCTGGGTAATGCACCACTGGCACCTATTGCTTCCGGAAGAAAGCCTTTATCCAGAATAATTTGCTCACCGTTTGTGGCGTCTGTAGCAATGCAAAAGAAAGGAATAGGAAGTTCCTCAAAATTGTCTATACCACTCAAGTGATCTAGTGTTTGAGCTAATAAATTATAGGTGTTCTGACCCTTAGATAAAGATTGTGGAAAC
This sequence comes from Dokdonia sp., assembly GCA_023299935.1. Taxonomy (GTDB): domain Bacteria; phylum Bacteroidota; class Bacteroidia; order Flavobacteriales; family Flavobacteriaceae; genus Dokdonia. The sequence goes on along the minus strand of JALZVV010000098.1, from coordinate 9,481 downwards.
GATAGTTTAAAGGAGTCAAAAGGAAGTGTAATCGCATAACGTTCTGTATCTTCTTTTTCATAAAAAGTCTTTGCGCTTCTGGGGACATTGTCTTGTATTATTTTATCAAAATCTACTTCTTTTATGATGGAATCCAATTGTTGAGCGTTATATCCAGAAGCATATAAACCACCTATTACCGCTCCCATACTAGTGCCCGCGATATAATCTACACGTACGCCAGCTTCTTCTAGTACTTTTATAACGCCTACGTGAGCCAATCCTTTTGCCCCACCGCCACTCAATACAAGCCCTACTTTTATATCTTCATGTTCAGATACTATTTGACCACTGGCAATACCAGATAAAATCAACATTATGCAAAATAGTAGATATTTCATGGGTTTAACTATGATAATGATTGTATACGATCTGCGCTTTTGCATTGCCTACAATTTCTGCAAGGCTATTTTTGCTAGCTTCTTTAATTTTCGAAATGGATCTAAAATGTTTTAATAATTCTACACTGGTTTTTTCACCTATACCTATTATGGTAGAGAGCTCTGTTCCTAAAGCTGCATTACTTCTTTTATTTCTATGAAAAGTAATACCAAAACGGTGGGCTTCATTACGCAATTGCTGTATAATTTTAAGAGTTTCACTTTTTTTATCGAGATACAAAGGGATACTGTCACCAGGATAATAAATCTCCTCTAGCCGCTTAGCAATACCCACAATCGCAATTTTCCCTCGTAAACCCAAAGCTTCGAGAGCCTTCACGCCACTAGAGAGTTGGCCCTTGCCTCCATCTACTATAATGAGCTGGGGCAAGGCTTCTTCTTCATTTAAAAGTCTTTTATACCGTCTAAAAACGACTTCTTCCATACTAGCAAAATCATCAGGACCTTCTACCGTTTTAATATTGAATTTGCGATAGTCTTTTTTACTCGCTTTTCCGTTCTTAAAAACAACGCAGGCGGCAACGGGGTTTGTTCCTTGTATATTAGAATTGTCAAAGCATTCAATATGTCTGGGCTCTTGAGATAATCGTAAATCAACTTTCATTTGAGCCATAATCCTATTAGAATGCCTGTCTGGATCCACAATTTTAGTCTGCTTAAAACGCTCCATTCTAAAGTACTTTGCGTTTCTTTCGGATAGCTCGAGTATTCTTTTCTTGTCTCCTAACTTAGGAACGGTAATTTTTAAACCATCACCTAAGGCCAGCTGCATAGGAATATAAAGCTCTTTAGAATGAGAGTCAAAACGCTGTCGTATCTCTACAATACCCAGTTCTAGAAGCTCCTGATCTGTCTCATCCAGACGTTTTTTCAGTTCTAAGGTATGCGAGCGTATTATGGCACCATGCGCAATTTGCAAAAAATTTACATAGCCATAGCCTTCGTCGCTTATAATAGAAAACACGTCTACATTATTAATCTTGGGGTTAACGACGGTACTTTTTGATTGATAGTTTTCTAGTACATCTAATTTTTCCTTAATCCGTTGAGCATCTTCAAACTCCATGGCCTGAGCGTGGGCTTTCATCTGATTTCTAAACTGTTCTAAAGAACTTTTAAAATCACCTTTTACAATCTGGCGTATATGCTCAATGTGCTTGCGATATTCTGTTTCAGACTCTCTGTTTTCACAGGCTCCTTTACAGTTTCCAAGGTGAAACTCTAGGCATACTTTAAACTTGCCAGCATCTATCTTTTCCTTGGATAGGTCATAGTTGCAAGTACGTAGTTTGTACAAACTTTTAATCAAGTCCAGTAGCGTCTTAACCGTTTTCATACTGGTGTATGGGCCAAAATATTCACTGCCATCCTTAATAACACGTCTTGTTGGGAAGACTCTTGGGAAGCGCTCATTCTTTATACAAATCCAAGGATAACTTTTATCATCTTTAAGCAGGACATTGTATCGGGGTTGGTACTTTTTGATTAAATTATTTTCAAGCAATAAAGCGTCTGTTTCGGTGGCGACAACAATGTGCTTTATATCTACTATTTTTTTGACCATTGTACGTATACGGCCGTTGTCTTGTATCTTATTAAAGTATGATTGAACCCTTTTCTTGAGGTTTTTGGCTTTGCCCACATAAAGCAATTTCTCATCCTTATCAAAATATTGATAAATACCAGGACTGGCGGGCAGGGTCTTAATTTGTATGTCTAAAGCTGCTGCTGGCATACTCAAAGATATATATTCTTATGGAGTGCGCTTTCGCGAAAGCGTGAAAAATACTATAAAACTTGCCTTTATCAGTTTTTAGAAATACGTAAATTGCAACTAGAATAAATTTTACATATCTAGTACTGCATGAATCTTAAAATACTTTCTAGAAATTCTCATTTGTATTCCACCAAACGATTGGTAGAGGAGGGATTAAAAAGAGGTCATAGTGTGGAGGTTATAGATCCATTACGTTGTGATCTGATCATTGAAAAAGAACAACCAACGGTTAACTATAAAGGAAGGTTTCTTGACACCACAGATGCTATAATCCCGCGCATTGGAGCGTCTATAACCTATTATGGGACAGCTGTTGTTCGTCAGTTTGAGATGATGGGAGTTTTTACAACAACAACTTCTCAGGCATTGATACGAAGCAGAGATAAGCTGCGTAGTTTGCAGTTATTGTCTAAGGCAGATTTAGGATTACCCAAAACGATATTTACCAACTACTCTAGAGATGTAAAAAGTGTTATAGACAGTGTAGGCGGCGTCCCACTTGTTATAAAATTACTAGAAGGGACTCAAGGCTTGGGCGTTGTACTTGCCGAAACCGAAACTGCTGCAGAATCAGTTATCGAAGCCTTTAATGGACTGGAAGCTAGGGTTATTGTTCAAGAATTTATAAAAGAGGCAAAAGGAACAGATATTAGAGCTTTTGTAGTAGATGGCAAAATCGTTGGGGCTATGAAGAGACAGGCTAGGGAAGGGGAGTTTCGCTCCAATTTACATCGCGGAGGTACAGCGCGTATTATAACGCTTACTCGCGAAGAAGAGCAAGCAGCAATACAAGCAGCGGCAACAATGAAATTAGGTGTAGCAGGAGTAGACATGTTACCTAGTGCGCGAGGGCCATTAATTCTAGAAGTGAATTCCTCTCCAGGCTTGGAAGGTATTGAGAGAGCAACAGGAACTGACATAGCCAGCGAAATTATTAGTTATATAGAGCGCAATAAAAAATAGCATGAAAGCAATAGATAAGAACAACGTATTAACCCTTTTAGGGCAAGAGATTCCTCCAGGCGCTAGTGCTACAGTAAACTTTAATCTTGCAAAGTTATATACCACTTCTACGGTAGAAGTGCCTATAATCGTTGAGCGGGCAAAAAAGAAAGGACCAGTAGTACTCATGACCTCAGGAATTCATGGGGATGAAATAAATGGGGTGGAAATTGTACGGCAGATTATTGCAAAGAAGATTAATAAGCCTAAAAAAGGAACCATAATTTGTATTCCGGTACTTAATATTTTTGGCTTTTTGGATATGAAAAGAGCCTTTCCAGATGGCCGTGATCTTAACAGAGTTTTTCCAGGAAATCCACGCGGCTCCTTGGCGAGTAGATTTGCATATCAATTTGTAAAAAAAATACTTCCAGTGGCAGATTTCTGTTTAGATTTTCACACTGGTGGCGCAAGTCGTTTTAATGTGGCACAGACCCGAGTAGATCCAACAAATTTAGTAACAAGGGAGTATGCAGATATTTTTAACGCTCCATTTACTCTCAATTCTAAAATCATTCCTAAGTCGTTTCGGTCTACTTGTTCGAGACTAGGAATTCCCATTTTACTTTTTGAAGGAGGGAAGTCTAAAGTAAGTGATAAATCTATTGCAAAAGAGGGAGTGGAAGGAGCAATGAGAATACTGAATCATCTAGGAATGTTAGATGATACTTTTGAAGTACCTAAGCCAGTAGCAGAGTCTGTGCTGGTAGAATCGACAAGATGGCTTAGGGCAAAATATAGCGGTTTATTGCATATTAAGGTGGTTTGTGGTCAGTTTGTAGAGAAAGGCCAGAAAATCGCAACCATTACTGACCCTTATGGTAGATTTAGACATCCTATTAATGCCCCTAGAGATGGCTATATTATTAATGTAAACGAGGCATCATTAGTTTACCAAGGAGATGCAATTTTTAATATTTCTAGAGATGTAAATAATAGTGGACAAGGAAGCGCTGAGGAAGAAGAATAAGGCCTTAAGAAAAGAAATTTCTCCAGAAGAGAGAGATCAATATAGTCTTGAGATCGCCAATCGAGCAATTGATATGGATATTTGGGACTACTCCTACTACCATATTTTTTTGCCTATAGAACTACAATTAGAAATAGATACCCAATATCTATTGAGTATTCTCCAGGGCAAGGATAAGCACATCATACTTTCAAAAAGTGATTTTAAAAGCATGGAGATGACTAATTATCTTTTAACGGATAGTACAAAAATTGTAGTTAATGCATATGGAATACCGGAACCCGAAGGAGGCATTAAAATTGACCCTAAGGAGATAGAAGTAGTTTTCCTACCCTTATTGGCTTTTGATAAGAATGGCAATAGAGCAGGTTACGGAAAAGGATTTTATGATCGTTTTTTAGCCAAATGTTCGGATAATGTAATAAAAATAGGATTGTCTTATTTCCTTGCGGAGAAAGAAATTATTTCATTAAATGAGACAGATTTGCCAATGAATTACTGTGTTTCGCCCCATAAGATATATTCCTTTGGGTCTTAGTGGCACGCTTAATTCTCAGTTTTAGGGAATACTCTTTTGTTAAAAACCAGCAAGATTCCTACGCCAGTACTAATCGCCATATCTGCAATATTAAAAATAGCATTAAAGAAGGTAAATGTTTTTCCGCCTATTAGCGGTATCCATTCTGGCCAGGTGGCATTTTTAATAAATGGGAAATACAGCATATCTACTACATTACCATATAGAGGTTTTGAATACCCGCCAGACTCAGGTAGAAATGTAGCTATGTTTCTGGTTGTGACGCTACTAGCATCAAAAATAACCCCATACAATAATGAATCAATAATATTTCCAATAGCGCCGGCAAGAATAAGAGATACAGCAATTACTAGAAGTTTTGGAGCATTTTCCTTTACAGACTTTATGAGCCAATATCCAATAAGGGGCGCGATAATAAGTCTAAATAGAGACAAGGTTAACTTCCCGTATTCTCCTGGTAATTGTGCTCCCCAAGCGGCCCCCTCATTCTCTACAAAATAAATCTGGAACCATTCCCAACCTACAACCTTAACAGATTCTCCCAGATAGAAATGTGTTTTGATATATACTTTCACACATTGATCAATCAATAAAATCAGAAATACAATGCAGAAGGCTTTTTTGAGAGACATATAAGCAATTTAATACCGCAAAAATAAACTTTTTACTTTACTTGAAGCACTTCTATATCACCATGAATACTTTGTATCTGGCAAAGAGGACCATTGTTAAAATTAGTAGGCACCGCAACCATTCCGTTTCTAGAACGGTAAGTGATTCTAGCTTCTTCATACAATGCGAGAGTAATGTTGCCAGAAATGGTGTTTATTGCGCTTTCGCGAAAGCGCAACGCATTCCCAATAAACCCACCTCTTCCTAGATTAATAGCAATGGAACCGCAGTCCCCCTGCAAGGAAACCTCTGCTAGGACCGAACGAATATCAATATCAATATCCTTAGGGATACTAATGACTAACTCTATAGAAAGCACCTTGTGGGCTGAGAGCTTATCATTAAAAGGGATGAAATCAGGTAAGCGCCCGGTACTTATTTCCAACCGTTCACCTACAATGACTGTTTTCACAACAGAGCTTTCATAGGTTTCTCCTTCAATAATCGTTTTTATGGTTATTTTGTCTAGCGCCTCAGTCGTTATTGCTATTTTAAAAATGGCATCACTATGGATATGTAAGGTCTTAATACCCTTTGCATCAAAGGTATTCTCAATGCGTTTCTGGGCAAGAAGGCACATAGGAAGTGACAATAATAATAGCAATGCTTTCATTAAGTAGTGTGAAAAAGCGCCCTTTTAGGACGCTTTTAAAAGGTTTTAGCTTTGCATATTTTTTGCTTCTATGCTCAGTGTCGCGTGAGGTACAAGTTTTAACCGTTCAGGATTAATGAGTTTGCCCGTAACTCTACAAATTCCGTAGGTTTTATTATTAATTCTGGTAATAGCATTATTAAGGTCACGAATAAACTTTTCTTGGCGTATGGCAAGGGCACTATTTGCCTCTTTACTCATTGTGGTACTTCCTTCTTCAAAAGATTTAAACTGAGGAGAGGTGTCATCTGTACCATTATTACCATCATTAAGGTATGCACTTTTGATAAGTTCTAAATCGTGCTGTGCCTTATCAATCTTTGCTTGAATAAGAACTTTAAATTCTTCGAGTTCTTTATCGCTGTATTTTACTTTATTGGTTGCCATAACTTTACATTTTGGATATGGATAAATAGGTTGTTATGTTATCAAAACTTATTTCTAAGCCATCTTTTACTTTGTTCATCACTTCTAGTGAATCTGCTAGTGTTTCTGTTTTAATATAAGCCGCGTTATCTGCTACAGTTTGATTAATTAACGTGTCTTCTTGTAACACTATTTTAATACGATCTGTTACTTCAAAACCAGAGTCTTTACGCAAGTTTTGTATACGATTTACCAACTCTCTTGCTACCCCTTCTTTTTTTAATTCGTCTGAGATAGTAACGTCTAAAGCGACAGTTACGCCTGCTTGACTAGCCACTAGCCACCCATCTATATCTTGAGAGCTTATCGCAACGTCTGACAGTAGTAAAGTAGTCATTTTTCCGTTAATTTCCACATCTAGTTGCCCATCTCTTTCAATTTTTGAGATTTGATCTGGACCAAAATCTTGTATTGCATTAGCAATCAGTTTCATATCTTTTCCAAAGCGAGGGCCTAGCACTTTAAAGTTAGGCTTGATTTGTTTTACTAATATGCCAGAATCATCACTTATAAGTTCTATTTCTTTTACATTAACCTCAGACTTGATTAAATCAGAAACGGCTATAATCTCTTCTTTTTCGGTAGGAGTAAGCACAGGAATCATAATACGTTGTAGTGGTTGGCGTACTTTGATTTTTTCTTTCGCCCTAAGCGAAAGCACTAGTGAACTAACCGTTTGTGCCTTGCGCATTTTTTGCTCTAAACCACTGTCTATATAACTCGTGTTACTTTCTGGAAAAAGTGATAAATGTATACTTTCTGTTTTTTCTTTTCCAGTTACCACGTTGAGGTCTTTATATAAGCGCTCCATAAAAAATGGGGCTACGGGAGCACCTAGTTTTGCAACGGTAAGCAAGCAAGTGTATAAGGTTTGGTATGCGCTTATTTTATCTTCTCCATAGCTTCCTTTCCAGAAACGTCTTCTAGAGAGACGCACAAACCAATTGGATAGGTTTTCTTGTACAAATTTGTCTATTGCTCTGGTTGCTTTGGTAGGCTCGTATTCTGAGTAAAAGCTATCTACTTTGGCGATTAGGGTGTGCAATTCAGATAGAATCCAGCGGTCTATTTCTGGACGTTTTTCTAGGTCAATTTCTGCTTCCGCGAAAGCGAAATTATCCAGATTGGCATATAAAGCAAAGAAACCATAAGTATTATATAGCGTTCCGAAAAATTTACGTTTTACCTCTTCTATCCCTTCTAGGTCAAACTTAAGGTTATCCCAAGGGTTTGCATTGCTTATCATATACCAGCGGGTAGCATCTGCTCCGTAGGTAGATAATGTCTCAAATGGATCTACAGCATTACCGAGACGTTTAGACATTTTTTGCCCTTTTTTGTCTAGTACAAGTCCGTTAGAAACCACATTTTTATAGGCAACATCGTCAAAAGTCATTGTTGCAATAGCGTGTAGGGTATAAAACCAACCACGAGTCTGGTCTACCCCTTCTGCAATAAAATCTGCCTTGCGCCAAGTTTTTTCTACGAGTTCTTTATTTTCAAACGGGTAATGCCATTGTGCATAAGGCATACTACCAGAGTCAAACCAAACATCTATAAGGTCTGCTTCTCGTGTCATCGCTTGCCCAGAATCTGAAACCAACGTGATGCGGTCTACTACGTTTTTATGAAGGTCTACAAGCTCGTAGTTCTCATCGCTCATATCGCCCACCTTAAAATCTGCAAAAGGGTCGCTATCCATCACACCTTTGTCTAATGCTTTTTGGATTTCGGTTTTAAGCTCGGCTATAGAACCTATGAGCATTTCTTCTGTACCATCTTCTGTACGCCAGATAGGTAATGGAATTCCCCAAAAACGGCTACGGGATAAATTCCAGTCGTTAGCATTTGCAAGCCAGTTTCCAAAACGTCCTTCTCCAGTAGCTTTAGGTTTCCAGTTAATACCTAAATTAAGTTCGTGCATACGGTCTTTAAAGTCTGTTACTTTAATAAACCACGAGTCTAATGGGTAGTATAAAACAGGCTTATCGGTACGCCAGCAGTGTGGATAACTGTGTACATACTTTTCTACCTTAAAGGCTTTATTTTCTTCTTTGAGGCGGATAGCCAGCTCGACGTCCATAGACTTTTCTGGTGCTTCTCCATCATCATAATATTCGTTTTTGATGTATTTGTTTCCAAACTCCTTCATCTCCGGACGAAACTTTCCTTGGAGATCTACCAAAGGCACCAAGTTTCCATTCTCATCTTTAATAAGTAGTGGAGGCACTTCTGGCGAGGCTTGTTTTGCAACTAGCGCATCATCTGCTCCAAAAGTAGGTGCTGTATGTACGATTCCTGTACCGTCTTCTGTAGTAACAAAGTCTCCTGCAATGACTCTAAAAGCATCTTGAGGATTATCATTAGGTAATACATAATCAAACAACTGCTCGTAACGCAATTCTAGGAGGTCTGCTCCTTTGAATTCGCGGATTACTTGATATGGTATTTTCTTGTCACCAGAATTGTAGGCATCCATTTCTTCTTTCGCGGAAGCGGAAATAAACTTTTTATCAAACTGCTTAGAAACTAAATTCTTAGCAAGAATAACTTTTACAGGCTCAAAAGTGTACTGATTAAAGGTTTCTATAAGTACGTAGTCTATTTTCTTCCCAACGGTAAGTGCGGTATTAGAAGGCAATGTCCAAGGTGTAGTTGTCCAAGCTAGGAAATAAATATCCCCTTCCAAACCACCTCCAAGAGGTGAGGCTTCAAAACGTTGATCTTTTATAGCCTTAAACTGAGCCACAACCGTAGTATCTGTTACATCACGGTAACAACCAGGTTGATTAAGTTCGTGTGAGCTTAAACCTGTTCCTGCTTTAGGAGAAAAGGGCTGTATTGTATAACCTTTATATAATAAATCTTTGTTATAAATATTTTTAAGCAACCACCATACAGTCTCCATATACTTGGATTTGTAGGTGATATACGGATCTTCCATATCTACCCAATAACCCATTTTTTCAGTAAGGTCATTCCATACATCTGTATAACGCATTAC
>JALZVV010000097.1 GCA_023299935.1 Dokdonia sp. | reverse complement strand
GCTGAGACTGGATTAATCTTGAATGTAGTGGCTACAAACAGTATTGATTTGAATGGAGTAGCCGCAGGCACTTGTGAAATCTGGGGATGGTCATATAGAAATGTGCCAGGAAACGGATTAGACCAAGTAGGTCTTCCGTTATCCTCATTAGATGATTTAGATTGTTCAGATATTTCTGATAATGCGGTAACTGTAATTAGAGAAGCGGCAGATGGAGGAGAAGTATTTGTAGATATTGATAATACAGATGTTTCCAATGGTACTACTGTAGTGGTAGATGAGTTTAATGTGTCGATTGTTGCTGGAGATGGTATCCCTGATCCTATAGTAGTAGTTCACGAGAATGATTCTCCTAATTTATCATTCAGATATGTAATTACAGATGCTGAGACTGGATTAATCTTAAATGTAGTAAATACAAATATAATTGATTTAGATGGTGCAGGAGTAGGAACTTGTGAGATATGGGGATGGTCGTATAGAAATGTGCCAGGAAATGGACTGGATCAAATAGGTGAACCATTATCCTCATTAGATGATTTAGATTGTTCTGATATTTCTGATAATGCTATAGTCGTTGTAAGAGAGGAAGTTCTATCAGTAGAGGATAACGTTCTTGATGTTAGCATTAGAGTATTCCCTAATCCTACGTCAGATGTTCTTAATATATCTAGTAGAGGAATGAGTAATTCATTTACTGTAAATGTGTATTCAATAACTGGTCAGATTGTAAATAGAGTTGATTTTGCAAATGACAATAATACGCTAGATGTTACAAATCTGTCAGATGGTGTTTATCTTTTAGAATTTATTGATGCTACTAATGGAGCAACAGCAGTTAAAAGATTTATCAAAAACTAAGTAATTGGATTTGTTAAGTTGGGAGGGGTGTCGCTTTATCGGCACCCTTTTTTTATGTAACAAATAACTGTGAGTCATCTTTAAATGCTTTAAACTCCAGCGCGTTACCACAGGGGTCATAAAAGAACATCGTAGCTTGTTCACCTACTTGTCCTTCAAATCTAATATAGGGGTCAATGATGAAATTGACGTGGGGAGCAATCGTTTTCGCGAAAGCGTGAAAATCCTCCCAGGCTAGTACTACCCCAAAATGCGGTACCGGTACTGCTTTGCCATCTACTTCATTGTGTGTGTCTGAGGTTTCGGTTTTCTCTTTGTAATGGATCACTAGCTGGTGACCAAAAAAATTGAAATCCACCCAATGATCACTGCTTCTACCTTCTTCTAGTTGTAAAATATCTCTATAAAATGCTCGTGCTTTCTGGACGTCATCTACAGGTATGGCCAGATGAAAAGGTCTTAGTGGATTACTCATGAAGCGATAAATTTAAGGATTTGCTTGCGTACTTTATCCTGATATAGCGAGTGTCCTAAACCGCTTGTCTCTATATAGGTGCTGTTTTTCCAATTTTTGTGAATGCCTCTGGAGGATGCAACAGGTGCAATCTGATCGTACTTGTCGTGTATGATGAGCCCAGGGACAGCGATCTTCTGGACAAAAGCAAAACCAGAAAATTCATCAATACTATAACCAAAGCGTTGTTTGATCAGTGCGTCAAGACCGGTCATGACTACATTTTTCATTCCCAACAGACGCTGGTAATTTTCCATAATCACACTAAGCTGTGAAGGAGCGCCTAGTACAACTAGTTTTTGCACATGTTCAGGTTGGTGTTTTGAATAATGATAAATGGTAGCAAGTCCGCCAATAGAATGACCTATATGCACACTAGGTTGATAGTGTTTAGAAACGGCTTGTACACAAGTGGTGTACAAAGGAACATTGAGTATTGTTCCAGTGGAGTTTCCGTGAGCAGGAGCATCAAACGCTACTATATTGTAATTATTTTTTTGTAGGGCTTCTATAAGTTTGTACCAACGACGGGCATTGCTTTCCCATCCGTGAATAAGCAGCACCGTGGGTCCTGTGCCTTCCCAGCGATAGGTTTGTATAGTAAGATTTTTTTCTATCTCTAGACGTTGGTCTTTTGCAGCATCTAATTCTTCCTTTTGATGTGGTTTTATACGTCCTCCTCGGGGGGTGCAAAAAACCAAAAAAGCTTTCTTTGCCGCGGCCTTTTTTGACCACATGGATAAGGTGTTTATCTGCGCTCCTATAATCTTCGGGAGTAATTTTAGAAGAAATTTTTTCAAGACTTTTCTTTTTCTTCTCGGTTTACGGTATCAGGGCTAAAAGCAGGAGTACAAATAGCGAGATACTCACAAGGCTCTGCAAAAGGATTACTGTATTGAATGCGTGTATTTTTTTCAATTTTTATAGATTGTCCCGCTTCTAGAGTCACGATTTCTCCTGCTATAATAAATTGTTTTTTACCTTTTATTATAAATGTGTATTCATCAAATTCTGGCGTCTGAAAAGGTTCTTTCCATCCAGGAGGAGCAATCATATGGGCAATACTTAAGCCACTATTACCATCTGTAGCTTTGCCCCAGTGTTCTCCTATATACTTTCCATCATCTGTAGGAACGACAAAAGGAGTTTTTTGTATTGTATATTTTTTACTCATAATATTACCACTCAACCATAAAATACTTTAACGGGGTGTCATCTGGGATTTGAGTCACTTCTATTTTATCACGAGTATTAAACATAAGCTCACTGGCAAGATGTTTCTTGTCTATGGTAAAATAAGCATCACTTTCTTCTACAAAAATTACAATTACATCTAATAAGTTATCAATTCGTTTTATGCTATATCTGTCGTAGAGTTCTTTGAAGGTGCTCGCAAGTCCTATACCTTTATCCGTTTTGTAGCGATCATCAAAAAGCTTAACGTTTTTAATAGTGCTCTGTGGGTTTCCTTCTTCTGGAATAATACGCATAAGCTTTTTGCCTCCTTTTTCATAGACCGTTATTCCCGTTACTTTATTCTTTGTTTGATTAGCGGTATTAAAATCTACAAGACTGTCATTAGCAAATAGGATTTCTAAATCACTCACTATGGTAGTCTTAGTTATAGGTCCTATTTGATTAGTGCTTATCATAAAAGGTGATTCCTTAGTACACGATAAAAGCAAGATGGCTACAATTAAGCCGAGGCAGATATTTTTCATCATTTTTACTTTAACATTTTTCCTAAAATACCAAATACCCCACGTATCACGGTCGCACTTGTAAGAACTTTAACAAGGGCTTTAGTCGTGGCACTCTGCGTGGTTTTTGATGAAGATTTTTTAGAACGAGAACTAGATGAGGTCTTTTTACGTTCTGCTTTTGCTTTTTCTTTAGCTTCGGTTTCGTTTGCCTTTTCTATCTTTTTATTAAGAAGTTCGTAGGCACTATCTCGGTCTACAACTTCGCTATATTTTTCAACGAGTTCTGAGTTTTTATTGATAGTGTCCAATTCCTTTTGCGTAAGTATATCCATTCTGGACATAGGAGCTCTTAACATTGTAGCGGCTAGTGGGGTAGGGCGTCCTTTTTCATCTAAAGCAGAGACTAAGGCTTCTCCAATCCCTAAAGAAGTTAATACTGTTTTAGTATCATAATAGGGAGAATCTGGATAGTTTTCTGCGGTAAGCTTGATCGCTTTTCTGTCCTTTGCTGTAAAGGCTCTCAAGGCGTGTTGTACTTTTAAGCCTAATTGACTCAGTACACCTTCTGGCACATCTGTTGGATTTTGAGTAACAAAGTACAAACCAACTCCTTTAGAACGTATCAATTTTACAATGCTTTCAATCTGGTTATGCAAGGCTTTTGAGGCTTCTTTAAAAATAAGATGTGCCTCATCAATAAAGATTACTAGTTCTGGGCGGTCACTATCTCCCTGTTCTGGAAAAGTACTGTAGATTTCGGCTAGCAGACTCAACATAAATGTAGAGAAGAGACCGGGTTTATCTTGGATGTCTGTAAGACGAACGATATTAATAACACCGCGCCCTTCTTCTGTAACACGAGTAAGGTCATTGGTTTCGAACGACTTTTCTCCGAAGAAAATATCTGCACCTTGCTGTTCTAATTCTACAATCTTCCTGAGAATAGAACCGGCAGATGATGGTCCAATTCTTCCGTAGTTTTCTTCTACTTCTACCTTGCCTTCTTTGGTAGCATACTGTAATATTTTTTTGAAATCTTTTAAATCTAACAAAGGTAATTTCTTGTCATCACTATATTTAAATAAGATAGATATGATACCTGATTGCGCTGCAGTAGCATCAATAATTCTTGAGAATAGAACGGGTCCAAACTCACTTACCGTAGCACGCAGTCTTACTCCATTCTGCTCAGACAGAGTTAAAATCTCCACAGGAAAATCTTTAGCTTCAAACGGGAGACCTATTTTTTGGTGCCGCTCATCAATTTTAGGATGTCCTGGACTAGCCTTAGCAATTCCAGATAGATCTCCTTTCATATCCATAAGCAATACAGGGATTCCTTTATCTGATAGATTTTCGGCAAGTACTTGAAGAGTTTTGGTTTTACCGGTTCCTGTAGCTCCGGCAATTAGACCGTGTCTGTTTAGGGTTTGTAGCGGTACTTTTACGTGAGCATCTGTAATGGTTTCCCCTTCAAGCATAGCAGCCCCTATTGTAATAAAATCACCTTTAAATGTGTTTCCAGCATTTATAAAATCAAAAAATTCCTGCTTTTTGTCCATAGTATTGTGTGTAAAACGGAGTTGTGTGAATTACGCTTTCGCGAAAGCATACCTAAAGTGATATACAAGGTATAAAAATACGCAATCCCATAAAAAACTGAGAATTATCTACTACATTTATGGTGATAAACACTAACACTATGCGAAACATCCCTATTTTATTTCTTTTGGTCCTAGCCATATGCAGTTCTTGTGCGCCGAAAGGAGGTCAAAACACCAATACTAAAGTTATTTTTCATAAGACGCACGAACCCAAAAAAGAAGATGCTCCTTTTAGTGATATTGTCCAAGTGGGAGATATCTACTTTCTATCTGGGCAGATTGGAATGAATAATACCACAAGAACATTAGTTGAAGGGGGTATTGAAGCAGAAACTAAACAGACTTTAGAGAATATTAAAACTGTACTTGCCCAGCACGATATGGATATGGCCAATGTAGTAAAAGCACTTGTGATGCTGGATGATATTGAGGATTTTGGAGCTTTTAATGCGATTTATAAAACCTATTTACCTCAAAAACCAGCACGAACAACCTTTGCCGCAGAGGCACTTGCCGCGGGAGCCGCAATTGAGATAGAAGTGGTTGCGGTAAAGTAACGCTTACTTTACTGTGATATTGGTAAAGTATAGATGTAAATCATTGGCAAGTCCTTTATGAGAAGTAGCGATGTTTAGTCCGCTATGGTTTTGATAGCCTTCAAAAGTAGTGGTCATTGATGCTGTTTTTGTATTTGCTTTTCGGAACACCCATTCATCAATAATAAAATCTTCTTCATAATAAAAATCATAAGCATCGCCTGGAGTATAACCTCCTGCATCACCATATAGAATAGTTAGTTTCTTGGAAAGTTTCTTTGATATAGGCGCGGTGGCTGTATCCTGAACTGTAATGCTTGTTCCTTCATCCCAAACAAGTTGATAGGGCGCGAGTAACCAGAACTTATCATTTATAAAACCGCGGTCTGCTGCCATTGCGGTACTATCTATGTCTTTTCTATTGTAAACAATACTGTCTCCATTCATAATCATAACTACATCTTGGGTTTTTGGTTTCCATAACCAGGAGCGTTTTGCAACATTATTCCCATTTCTATCTACATTAAAAGTAAAGCCTATTTCTTCTACTTTGTCCCAAGCTTTAATCCCATTTTTAATAGAGATGACCTCTGCTTCAGTTAGCGTGGCTTGAGTTTCTGGAGTAATGTTCTCTTGCCTTTGAGCAGTTTCAGATACAACTTCCTTGCAGGCAGTACAAAGAATAAGTACTATTATTGTGGAAAGAATTGCTTTCATAATTGTATGTTGTCTATTGTATAAAGGTAGCTAAAACAAAAACACATCTCCGTTTGGAAAGGTGTTTTTTATATGTCCTAGTATTCTTACAGCCAATAATTTTCTCTACTAAGTGGAATCACTATCCTGTGATATGATATCCTCCATCTACATGTCGGATTTCGCCCGTAATACTTAAGTCTGGTCTAAATAAGTGAACAATTTCATAAGCAAGGTCTTGAGGTTTGGCATTTTTTAAAGGACTCATCTTATCAGAAGTCTGCACGTCTTTTTCGTGTAAAGTTGCATTGCCAGCTTTGCTTCCCATATAAGGTGAAAATCGGATAGTATTTACACGTATGCCATGTGATCTACCCAGTTCATCTGCCAGTTCTATAGTGATTCTTTCTAAGGCAGCTTTGGCAATGCTGATATTTCGGTAGGGATGGAAGGTTACTTTTGCCGCAGCGATATAGCTAAGAGAGCATATGGATGCTCCTTCTTGGAGTACCTTGTATTTAAGTAGATAACGATTAATTGTTATTAGAGAGTATGCAGATACGTCAATCGTATCACAAAACTCTTCTTTAGTTACCTCTAATAACGGTTTAACTTGTTTATTTCTAATTGTTTTGTCCATAGCAATGGCATGTAAAACTCCATTTAGTTTCACATTCTTTGCTGCAAGGCCTTTAGCAAAGGCGTCCACGTTTTCTTCTAAAGTAACATCTAATATTGCTACAGCACTATCTCCTAATTCCTGATGTACGGACTCCTTAAAGTCCTTAAAGTTTTTAGTCAAAAAACCCCTAGCTTTTTCAGATAGGTTGGTGTGATATGGACTGACTCCTAAACCAGTACAAATAACCTTGCCGCCTTGTTTAATGATTTCCTTAGCAACATACATCGCAAGTGATTGTTTATCTGATATTCCAGTGATTAAAAAAGTTGTGTTAGCAAGCATAGTATTAAATTTTATCAATGAATGAAATGGATATTACCATTTATATAAAGCAGTCCCCCAAGTCCAACCTGCTCCAACGGCGGCAAATAAGAGTAAATCCCCTTTTTCAAGTTGATTGTTTTTTAAGGTTTCATCTAGTATTATAGGAATGGTGCCACCGGATGTATTGGCGTATCTATCCATATTGGTCTTGACTTTTTCAAAGGGCATATCGATGCGTCTTGCCACTTCTTTTAGAATTTTGATACTAGGTTGGTGGGGTAGCATGAATTTAATTTCGTCTACTTTTCTATTATTTTTAGAAAGTATTTTAGAAATACTCTTAGGCACCACGTCTATTGCAGTTTTATAAACCTCCGGGCCATTCATTTTGAAGTAATGATGACCTGTCTCAATAGATTCTTTACAGGAAGGTTGTTCACTACCACCGGCAAGAACTGTAAAATGTTCCTTTCCAGTACCATCTGTATGTAAGGAAAAATCAATAAACCCTTTGTTTTCAGTAGTGTTAGAGAGTACCATCGCGCCTGCGCCATCTCCAAAAAACACAGAATCTCTACGAGACCAATCTGTAATATTAGAAAAAGTGTCTGCCCCTATAATCAGGACATTCTTATACATACCCGATTTAATAAATTGTACTCCCGTAGAAGTGGCAAATAAAGCCCCAGAACATACGGCAGAAATGTCAAAGGCAACCGCATTTGTTGCTTGTAATTTTTCTTGCACAAAGCATGCGCAGGAAGGAGCAAGTCTGTCTGCAGTTGCAGTGGCCAATATAATAAGGTCAATATCATCAGGCTGTAAACCAGCATTTTCAATGGCTTCTAATCCGGCTTTGTAAGCCAGATCACTTGTAGTTTCTCCAGTAGAAATACGTCTTTCCTTTATTCCTAGATTTTCATATATCCATTTATCTGAAGAACCTACGCTTTGAAAAAAATCATTTTTAACTACGTTTTGAGGCGCGTAAGATCCTGTCCCACTTATATATGCATTTATCATAGATTAAATTTTAGCCGATAAAATTCAATCTTTTTTTTAATGTGAACACTACAAAATGTGGATACTTGAATATTATTATGATAACGCAAAAAAACACCTATCTAAAAAACTAATTTGATAATTTAGGGCTAGAATGTGGGGTGAAAATTGCTTTATTTACAAAGTGATAATCCCTTTTCATTATCAAAACAAAAGCAGGGCAAAGGCTAAAATGGGGTGTTATCCTAAACCAAAATGCCTCTCCAGAAAGGAAAGGCATTTTTCTGTAGTTTGTTAGATTCTAGTAGTAGGTATATCGTCTTACTTTTGCAATATACTTTGCGAGTCGTATAACTTGATGGCTATAACCATACTCATTGTCATACCACACATATATCACAGCATTCCTGCCATCTTTTCTCACGATAGTGGCATTACTATCATAGATACTAGGTGCAGAAGATCCAATAATATCGCTAGAAACCAACTCATTATTGATAGAGTACTTTATCTGTTCTACAAGGTCTCCTTCTAGGGCGTATTTCTTTAAGATACTGTTAATGGCATCTACACTGGTTTCTTTTTCCAGCTCCAAATTCAAAATGGCTAGTGAACCATTGGGTACAGGAACGCGTATTGCATTAGAAGTAAGCTTGCCGTCAAAAGAAGGTAATGCTTTGCTTACAGCTGCGCCAGCTCCAGTCTCTGTAATTACCATGTTTAATGCTGCAGCACGACCACGACGGTATTTACTGTGCATATTATCAACTAAATTCTGGTCATTGGTATAAGCGTGTATCGTCTCTAAATGCCCTGAAGTAACTCCTATTGAATCTTCCAAAGCTTTAAGAACTGGCGTAATAGCATTAGTCGTACAGGAAGCGGCAGAGAAGATAGAAACTTCATCTGGATTGTTCTCTAAGTGATTTACACCATGTACTATATTAGGTATCCCTTTGCCTGGAGCAGTTAATAATACCTTATCTACACCTCTAGCAATCATATGACGACTCAAGGCTTCTTTATCTCTAAACGCTCCTGTATTGTCAATGATTAAGGCATTATCAATACCATAAGTAGTATAATCTATTTCCTCTGGGGCATTAGCGCTAATAATTTGAACGGTTGTTCCGTTAATAATTAATGCTTGCTGTTTTTCATCTACAGCTACTGTTCCTGCAAAATCTCCATGGACCGAATCACTTTTAAATAAAGATGCTCTTTTTTCTAAGACCGTCGCATCTATTTTTCCTCGCGTTACAATAGCTCTTAATCGCAGCTGACTCCCTTTACCGGTTATGGTCATTAATTCTCTTGCTACTAAACGCCCTATTCTTCCAAAACCATAGAGTACAACATCCTTAGGAGCAATGTTCTCTTTTTGAGCAGCACCTTTCAATCGGCTAGCTACAAAACTAGTAGCGTCTGTGGTGTTGTCTGCGAGGTGATATTCATAAGTAAGTTTTCCTATATCCAGCTTGGCGGGAGGGAGGTCTAAGGTTTTGATCGCTTGAGCAATCTCTACACTGTCAAAAATAGAAATAGGTTTCTGAACAAATTCCCCAGCATATTCATGTAGATCTAAAATCTCACTTACATTTTTGTCAATCAACCCGTTTCTAAAAAGGACCAATTCAATTGATTTATCATACCATAAATCACTTACGATTTTAATAAATTCAACAGTAGCACGACGTCTGTCTGCCTGAAAAGACAATTCTTTTTCATACGTGTTTTTCGGGCTCATAATAGGGTTAAGATGTTAGATGTTTCTTTTTAAGATTTTATGCTTTGCTGTCCAAGCCATAATGTAGGCGATAAAGCAGGAAAACATATTATTATTTTTTGCAAAAATAAATATTTCAAACGTTTTCGTAACACTTTATGGTAAAAAAAATAACCCTTCGTAGTTGCGAAGGGTTATCACTTAAATTTTAGTCTTTATTTACTCAAAAATAAAGCGATTGCGTTCTCCATTTTTATCAAGAAAAACAATGCTTATCGGCTCGTCTATAGAAGTGCCAGACATAATGCGTTGCACATCTTCAACAGAATGAATTTCTTCATCATTCATTTCAGAAATTACACGACCATATAAGCCTTCAAATTGCGCCATATCTCTAGTGAGTGGTCTAGTAATAACTACTCCATTTTTTGCATTATTGGCTTTCAGCTCCTTTTTAGTGGCTGTTTTTACCTGTATGCCTAGACGTTGCACATCGTAGGTATTGGTCTTTACTAGCATTACTGGTAAAGTCAATTCTTTATCATCTCTCAAGATGCTTACTTGTACAACATCATCTGGACGTTTAGAACTAATATATCCAGATAAATCGGCAAATTTGTTGATTTGCACATTGTCTATTTGCTTAATCACATCTCCAGATTGTAAGCCTGCTTTTTGAGCTCCACTTTCATCTTCTACACCAGCTACATAAAAGCCTTCTAGAGTTGTGATTCCTTCTTGCGCTGCTAGTTGTGGACTAACACTGCCGCCACGCACTCCTAGAATACCTTGCTGTACAGAACCATATTGTATAATATCTTCTACAATCTTACGGGCATTGTTAGATGGTACTGCAAAGGCATATCCTACATAGGAGCCAGTTTGTGAGGTAATAGCCGTATTAATACCTAATAACTCTCCATTTATGTTTACCAGCGCACCACCGCTATTGCCTGGATTAATAGCAGCGTCTGTTTGTAAAAATGATTGATAATTGCTGTCTCCTTCATCAATATCTCTGGCTTTTGCAGACACAATCCCTGCAGTAACGGTAGAGGTCAAATTAAAAGGATTGCCAACGGCAAGCACCCATTCTCCTACTTGGGCAGCATCACTGTCTCCAAAAGGGATATAAGGTAACTCCTCATCACTTTCTACTTTTAATAAGGCGATATCTGCTTTTTCATCTCTCCCAACAATTTCTGCCATAAAATCTCGGTTATCGTTTAGTGTGATCTGGATTTCGCTGGCTCCTTCAATCACGTGATTATTCGTAATGATATAACCATCTCCAGAAATAATAACACCACTTCCTGCACCCACAATACCGCTGCCAGATGCGCCACCACCGCGCAGCAGTTCCATCATATTGCGAGGTTGTTTAAACATTTGTACGTTTTTTACGTGTACCACTCCATTTACTGTTTGCTCAGCGGCCTTGGTAAAATCTACTCCAGAGCTCGCTGCAGCAGCATACGAAGTTGGGATGTAATTAGGAAGTACTGGAGTAACCTCCTTTTCTACGATAATGGGTTGCGGAGTTTCTTCTTCAATAAATAACTTATAGGCTCCCAGGGTAATTGCGCCTGCCAGGATGGAAACGAATAGTAAACTAGTTAGTTTTTTCATAGTCTTTTGCATTTATAGTTTAATAACAGTTAAAATTAAAGTTTTAGTGTAATTAGAATCTACATTTAACTGCCTTTTAACAGCATCATCTAATGTTCTAATTCCTTATTTTTGTCGTAATAATGATACATTAATGACAGTACATTTTTCTAAATATCAAGGCACAGGAAATGATTTTGTGATAATTGATAACAGAAGTCTAGATTTCCCTAAAGATAACACAAGTCTGGTTCACAGGCTTTGTGATAGAAAATTTGGTATCGGAGCAGATGGGTTGATTTTATTGGAGAACCATCCTACGTTGGATTTTACAATGGTTTACTACAATGCAGATGGCAAGCTGAGCAGTATGTGTGGCAATGGCGGTAGATGTGTGGTCGCTTTCGCGAAAGCGTTAACTATTATTTCTAGTCAAACTTCTTTTGAAGCCGTAGATGGGGTGCATCACGCAAGCATAGATGGAGAGGGTCTGGTGCATTTGCAAATGCAAGATGTACAAGATATTCAGACAGGAGCAGACTTCACTTTTTTAGATACCGGCTCACCACATCATGTAAGCTTACGTGATGATATTCGTGAGGTGAATGTAAAAGAAGAAGGAGCTCAGATACGATATTGCGAGTTGTATGGAGAGGCTGGGGCTAATATTAATTTTGTCACACAACAAGGTGAAAATACCTTTGCAGTACGCACCTATGAACGAGGGGTAGAGGATGAAACCTTAAGCTGCGGCACAGGTGTAACTGCAGTTGCCCTTGCTATGTACGACAGCGGAAAAACAAACGATACTTCTATAGCGCTTGCCGTAGAAGGAGGAAGGCTTAGGGTAACTTTTGAGAAAAATGAAAAAGGATATCATTCCATTTATCTCATTGGACCAGCAACATTTGTTTTTAATGGCAGCTTTGTATGGAACGCATAAACGGCAATACAATATTCCTGCGTTCTCTAGTAATTTCAGACTTAGAGGTCTTGTTGCGTATAGAAAATAACAAAGCATTCTGGTACTTGAGCGAAACAACAAGTGAATTTTCTGAGGAAGTTATGCTAGATTATTTAGCCAATGCGCAGGAGGCTATTACTAAAATTCAACAATATCGTTTTGCTATATGTGATGTTAAGACGCAGCAAATTGTAGGTTTAGTAGATTTGTTTGATTATGATGCCTTGCATCAAAAAGCAGGTGTAGGCATTCTTATAGAGGACACTAAGCACCGAAAGAAGGGATATGCGACAGAAGCCTTAAGTTTGCTTTTAGAATATGCTAAAGAACAGCTTGGTTTACATCAATTG
>JALZVV010000096.1 GCA_023299935.1 Dokdonia sp. | reverse complement strand
CAACAGCAGATGGAGAAGAAATTCAAGATGAACTAGAAATTCTTAGAAGTTGTGGACTTGTTATTAATGAAGCTAATTTGACGTTTTTTGTAGATCAAGAAGACGGAGCCGCAGGATTAGGTGAAGCAGAACCAGAACGTGTTTTTATGTTTGATATTGATAATAACTTTACATTATTAGATGGTGCGATTGATATGAGTATCGGTACAAATGGATCCGTAGATTCTAGAACTAATCATCTTGGCAGACTTACAAGAACGATAGATGATGATTTGACCTCTCCGGGAGTGGGTTATCGAATTCGTATAACGCAGCATATTAATAATGTGATTAATAATGACTCGACTAATGTCAGATTAGGCTTAACTGTATCTCAAAATGTTACTGTTGACAACACTTCATTGGTTATAGGTACAGGAGATGTGGATACGGGAGTTAGAGTGCCAGTTGCATGTGTAATATCTCCTGAAGGGACTATTCTTCATGGCAATCTAAGTGATGATGAAGAAAAAAGATTAAGATTAAGAATATTTTACACCTTAACGGAAGATATTGATCCCGACAGTCCTTGTGGTCAGCTATTAGGACTCTAATAATTTTTATATGTGCGGAATTGTAGGTTATATAGGTCATAGAGAAGCGTATCCAATTATTTTACAGGGTTTACAACGCCTTGAATATCGTGGCTATGACAGTGCAGGTATTGCTTTGTATGATGGAGACCATTTAAAAGTATGTAAAACTAAGGGTAAGGTTGAGGATTTAAAAAATCGTCTTGAGTCTGAAATTTCTACAAAAGGAACTATAGGAATTGGGCATACACGATGGGCAACACACGGTGTGCCTAATGATATAAACTCACATCCTCATATATCTAATTCGGGAAACCTTGTTATTATACATAATGGTATTATAGAGAATTATGACCCTCTTAGACAAGAATTGATCAATAGAGGATATTCTTTCCAATCAGATACCGATACAGAGGTGCTCGTAAATCTTATTGAAGACGTTAAGTCTAAGGAAAATGTAAAATTGGGGAAAGCAGTGCAAATAGCACTTAATCAAACAATTGGTGCTTATGCTATTGCTGTTTTTGATAAGACAAAGCCCAACGAAATTGTAGTGGCTAGATTAGGCAGTCCCTTAGCCATAGGAGTTGGAGATGATGAATTTTTTATAGCTTCAGACGCTACTCCTTTTATAGAATATACTAACAATGCTATTTATCTTGAAGATGGAGAAATGGCAGTGGTAAGAAACCACAAAGAGTTAGAGATAAGAAAAATTAAAGATGATAGCCTTGTTGATCCTTACATCCAAGAATTACAGTTAAACCTAGAACAGATTGAAAAAGGAGGCTACGATCATTTTATGATCAAAGAGATATACGAACAACCGGATGCGATTACAGACACCTTTAGAGGTCGTATGAAGACCAAAGAGGGGATTATTCGTATGGCTGGTATTGATGATAATATTGATAAGTTTCTTAATGCACGCCGAATAGTTGTTGTGGCCTGCGGAACTTCCTGGCATGCCGGTCTCGTTGCTGAATATATTTTTGAAGAATTTGCAAGAATTCCTGTAGAGGTTGAGTATGCTTCAGAATTTAGATATCGCAATCCTGTTATTTATGAGGATGATGTAGTTATAGCGATATCTCAAAGTGGAGAGACTGCCGATACGATGGCGGCAATAAAGCTTGCTAAGGAAAAAGGTGCTTTTGTCTTTGGAGTGTGTAATGTCGTGGGGTCGTCTATATCAAGAGAGACTCATGCTGGTGCATACACCCACGCAGGACCAGAAATAGGTGTTGCCTCTACAAAGGCATTTACTACTCAGATAACGATACTTACCTTAATTGCATTAAAGCTTGCTAAGCTTAAAGGAAAATTATCACTAACAGAATTCAGAACTTATCTTCAGGAATTAGAAAGCATCCCGGCTAAAGTGGCTGAGGCACTTAAAAGCAATGAGCAGGCCATAAGGGTCGCAGCGCAATATAAAGATGTGGCTAACGCTCTATATTTAGGCAGAGGGTACAACTTTCCTGTCGCTTTAGAAGGAGCTTTAAAACTTAAAGAGATATCTTATATACATGCAGAGGGATATCCTGCGGCAGAGATGAAACACGGGCCCATTGCGTTAATAGATGAAGAGATGCCTGTAGTTGTTATTGCCACAAGACAGGGTCACTATGAAAAAGTAGTGAGTAATATAGAAGAAATTAAAGCGCGTAGCGGCAAAATTATTGGTATCGTTTCAAAAGGAGATACTGAAGTTAAAAAACTTGCAGATCACGTTATCGAAATTCCTGAAACATTGGAGCCATTTACCCCGCTATTAACCACTATCCCGCTACAACTATTATCGTATCATATAGCCGTAATGTTAGGGAAGAATGTTGATCAACCACGTAATCTTGCGAAGTCAGTTACAGTAGAATAAGTAATGCTTTCGCCAAAGCAAACCTTAAAAGAATAATGATAAAAAGTCTGGCCTATTTGCCGGACTTTGTTTTACTAGGCAATTCTTATTTGACGAGATTAGCCTGTATAGTAGCTAAGGCTTCTTTTTCATCTCCCCAACCCAAGCTTTTTGCCGAATCTGTAGGGTTGTAATTTAGAAACCAAAGTTCAATAATTTTTAGCACCCCACTATATTGAGCATTAAGGCTTGAAAAGGAAGAAGCGTTTATGGTTTGAAGATCTCTTTTGTATGGTATTGCTATGATTTTGTAGTCTTCTTCATTATTGTCCAATAGCTTGAAAACTCCTAGTGGGATTACTTCTATAACAGTTCCAGATGGAATACTTGAGGAAAGAACTATGATATCTAACGCATCACCATCCCCTCCTTGAAGGGAATCAGCTAGTGTACCTGGAATGAATCCATAATTACCGGGATAAGCTAGATAATTAATAAGACGATCGCACCCGTCTATCTGATCTACCTCAAATTCGTGCGCATTAGTATTATATTCAATCTTAGCATTGGTGCCTGCAGGAATTTCTACTACAGCTTGTACAACACCGTCTTTTGTAAATGCGTGTAGATCATAAACATCCTGCTGCTTGCAACTAGAGAAGAATACAAATGAGAGAATAAGAAGCCGTATAAATAGTGTCATGTTAATTGTGCTGCTGGAAATGAATACGATCAACACCTCTCACATATTTAGAGTGCTTTGAAAGTCTAGCACTCAACGCTTGTGAGAGCTTCCTTGCCACTTTGTCATTGGATACATCATATTTAAGCTCTAGAACGACATCAGATAAGGTAATTTCTCCTTTACTATAAGGTGAGCTATCTGGATTGTAAAACTTCATATTGTAGTCTATAGTGATTCTGAAGCGTTCACAGTGAGACAGGAAGTAGCGTCTTTCATAAGAGTTATAAAGCGATGGTTTAAGAGCATGCATATTATTAGCTAGTTCAGCTTCTTGTATCTGTTCTATTGCACTCTTTGTCTTATTAAGAAGATTGGAAGAAGTACTTAGTTCATTTTCCAGATGGTTTAAAGCAAATGATAACTTATCACCTACTGCGCCATGCTTTTTCTTGATCTCTAAAACAGGCTTCTTGATTTTTGTAAAATCATCACCGTACCATCTAAGTCTATATTTATCTCGTTTGTCATCGCCTGCCACGTTTTGGTGGTAAAAGGACATCGCTTGGTCATCAAAATAACAATTGTTTACAGTACGACGATGAAAAATTTCGCGAAAGCAAAAAGAGTTGGTAAACACCTCTGTATTGATAATATCCTCAGGAAGCGCATTTGCGTATACAAACTTGCGTTCAAATCTAAGATTTGGTGTGCGCACTTTATTTACTGCTTTTCCCATATTCCTTTCCATACATCTGGTCGATGACGTTGTTTGAAACTGTCTCTACAGTAACTTTGTCTATGCTGAGCCTGGAGTCTATCTCTATTAAGTGATTGACCTCTACATTATCTAATAACAGATTATTTATATCTATAGTTGCTACACCGTATTCTGATTTTTTTTGAAAGGCTGATAGTCCTAAACGTGTTCCAGAAATAGTAAGATCTGTAAGATTTATAGTAGACAGGTCTTTGCTTA
The DNA here is from genome assembly GCA_023299935.1 of Dokdonia sp. GTDB lineage: Bacteria > Bacteroidota > Bacteroidia > Flavobacteriales > Flavobacteriaceae > Dokdonia. Next base: position 4,954 of record JALZVV010000096.1, on the reverse strand, counting down.
CAACTCCTATTTCTCCTCCAGTAACGCTTACATTTGCTCCATAAATGGAACTATGCTCTCCCGCACTTATTCCTTTATCAGCAGGGTTTTCAATAATAATATCTTTAATTACTAGCTCAGATCCAGAAATATCTATACCATCATTGCCTGCATTAAGGAAGGTGCATCTTTCTAAAGTTCCTGTTACAAAATCACCATCAAAAGCGTCTGAGTAAGTTCCCTCAAAGCGTGTATCGGTCATTGTAAAAGTTGATCTAATAATATTTAAACCATCTTCACAGCGATTATTAGAAAAGGTGGTATGTGAAATATGCACCTCACTTTCGTGAAAATTTACAGCGCCAGAAACAGACCATAATTCTGATTGCGGATTGGATAAATTGTCAAAAATGCTATGACTTACTACAGACTTTTCTGTTGTATTTGTTATAAATATCCCTCCTCCTGAACTATCAGAAGAATAAAGGCGAATGGGGTTTTCTTTAGTGCCTATGCAAATTATAGGTGAGTGGGATATAAATGAGGCTTGATTTTGAAAATCTAGTTCAAATCCCGCAGGGATTTCAATCCTAAAATTAGCCGGAACAACAAGGTTTTCAGTAAGAGTATACTGTCCTTTTTTAAAGCTCAAGGTAGAGTCAGAAGTTTTTTGCACAAAGTCAAAACCGTCATAATTAGCCGCCCTTGATTTTTTATACATTGCAATGCTGTTATCTAGATTTTGGTTTGTGCCATAAGGTAATATCTCGCTTATATTAGTCACGTCAATTCCAGGGATATGGTGTGCAATTTTTATTTTACCTACATCTTTGGGATATTGAAAAGCTCCTTTTTTATTTTTTTTTGAAACAAATGCGTTTTTAAAATAGTTGTCAAGGGTGAAATGAACTATTTCTTCTCCGTCTAATGGGATCAGGCTTTGGGATTGATTAATACTAAGTACTCGTCCATCTTCGTGCTCTATGCCTTCTATTATCACTGGGTGGTCGGATAGATTTTTAATGGCAATAGAAACATTAGTATGATTAATAGCGACTAACTGGGCTGTGATTTGTCTGGCAGGCTGTAGCGTTTTTTTAATGTAGTTGCTGTTATAGGCCAGAATAGAATGGTCAAATTCAATATTGTATTCGGCAAAAAGGTTGCGTTCCAATCTTTCTAATTCTTCTGAATATGTGCTCATAAGATTTTCGATATACGATTGACTGCTTACAATTTTTAGTTTTTCTCGAAGCTTATGTTTGAAAATCGAATCTGATTCTGAAAAGGGAAAAGGGCGCAATGTTTCTAATTTAATCCCACTATTAGAATCGTATGAAATAGGTTCTAGTTTACTAGTAATGGGATTATAATAGATTCTTAGATTGTGCCACACAAGTCCGTGATTTCCTCCAAACAGATAAGAGGTCGCCACATAGGTGGTTAATTTGTCAATATCAAAGACATTAGATAATGTATGTTTACCAGATTTTAATCCATCAAGCAGGTCTTTTGCCGTGTTAAACTGTTTTGAAAGATTAGAATCAGAAAGCACCTTATTTTGATTAAAAACCTTGATTGGTGCGTTTTCTAGACTCCTTATTTTTTTTGAATAGGTATTGTGGTCAAGTCGGAATTCCTTCTCTTTTTTCGTATCATCCCAAAATAAAGACTCATCAAAAGCTAATATGACACCTTCTCTTCTTCTATTGTGCTCTATTAAGATCTTATCAAAGGACTCTTCCAAGGCCATAATTCCTATGGGAATATGCTCTACTGTGTCGGATTGCACGTCCATGGTTACATCTGCAAAGTCATACCTTAGTCCAATAATATCTTCTTCCTTAAGAATTTTATTAAATAACCATTCCCATAAATAATTACGTACTCTTGGGTGTTGTATGGAAAACTTGCGCATTCCTTTAAAGGTATTTCCATCCTCCATAATAAAACGATATGACCATTTGTTTTGATGTCTTAAATGATCTGGCCAATCTCCTTTTAATCTAAACTTTGCTTTTTGAAGAGCACCATAATTAAAAGAGATGTCTCCTTTTACAAGGTCGTCATCTTCAGAACTCAAGACACCTATTTCCAAAGCTTGTTTCCTCTTTTCTCTTATTTTATTGTAATTTTTTGCAGAGGTGGTAATATGAATCTTAGGTAAATCTACCTGCAATTTAGAACTAAGAGAGTCAGGGATGGTTAATTTATTTATACTTAGAGATCTTCCAATACCGTGTCTAAAACGGCCAGTATTTATATGCTTTATATCGTTTATTTGCAGGTGTTCACCTACAAATTTTTCACTGCTTAGATCTCTTTGAAAAATAAAATAGTCTTTGTTCTTACTATTTATTTTCATAGGCTTGTTTGCAAAGTCCAGATTTATATAAGGCACATTACCTTTATTCTTGGTGCTATCCTTTAAATAGGCGTGTAGAAAGAAATTGTCTGTAAGTTTTCTTCCCGATATCTCATCTTCATAGGCATATATTAATTTTAAGATGCCAGATTTTTCTGTGGCATACACTACAAGTCCTTCTTCCTTATATAATTGGAGTTTCTCATTGCTCATTAGGGCCTCATAGGTAAAGTTTTTTGCTTTAATTCTAGCTAACTCCGTGCGTTCATTAAGATGAGAAACTTCAGATTTTCCATTAGAATCAGTTTGATATACATTTTTCTCTTGAGAAAGGAAAAACACAATCAATAATATACTTAAAAGGCTAACCACAATTATTGCCGTATTTTTTTGGGAAGAATCATTTTTAATTTTCATTATCTCAAAAAATTAATTAAGGCGTTAAAAATCATACTTTAATCAGGGATAATCTGGTACAAAATGAGTTAGCTTCTTTTGATAGCGATAAGCTAGAGAGTATTATATGGTGCTATCCAAAAAGGTCAAATCCATATTGGGAAATTTGATTATTAAATTTTCGTGAATAGTGCTCAAATCATTAAGAGACGCTACATTGACTAGGAAGTTTAAAGAAACGGCTTCATCATTAATTTGAATTCGTTTCACATCTACCTGTTTACTGGATTTTTCAATAATATGAGCAACTTCTTTTAAAATGCCAGATTTTTGATTTTCATCACCTGGAACATTTACTAGTAATGTTTGTGTTATTCCTCCATTAATATTTGATTTATTCTGGATAATAATAATGGCCATTAATATTAGGAATCCAATAAGAGTAGGCCATAATTGATTAGCTCCCATCCCTAATCCTATAGAGATGGCCATAAAGAAGTATCCCAACTCTTCCGGTTCTTTTATAGCAGTTCTAAAACGTACAATAGATAAAGCCCCAACCAATCCTAAGGATAGCGCCAAGGAGGATTTTACAATGGATATAATAATAAAAGTAGTTAACCCTACAATTATCAATACCTTAGAGAGCTGAGCTCTATTAGATATAGATTGACCAAATCGGGTGTAAACAATGGAAAGGATAAACAGTAATATGGCACAAATAACACTAAATAGCACATAGGTGTAGATTGAAAAAGTATCGTCAAAACTGGAGGTAATTCCATTTAATAATTCTTCCATAATAACTATTTCTGTGCATTTTATGTGCGTCAAATTTAAGGCAATAAATCATCATTTCTAACTTAGTAGGGTTCAAAATTTTAGATTTGAAACTTATTCCTAATTGATATTAAGCATCTAGGGCTTAGCCTTCAGAATATAGTGCTTTCGCGAAAGCACAAAAAACATCATTTTTTTAGGTCAGTTTTCCTTTTTTCTATCTCAAAGAAAACCATATCTTTGCGCCGTGAAAAACTAGGCGTTTTTTACTTCCGATTTGTGTCGGGATATATTACTAAACATTAAAAAGATACTAATGTCAAAAGGTACAGGTAAAGTTGCACAAATTATTGGCCCGGTTGTAGACGTTGCGTTTACTGCTGGAGTTGAATTACCGAAAATTTACGATTCACTAGAAGTTACTAACTCAGACGGAACAAAACTTGTTCTTGAAGTGCAATCACACATTGGAGAGAATACAGTACGGACGATTTCTATGGACTCTACAGATGGACTAAGCCGTGGGGTAGATGCATTAGCAACAGGATCTGCGATCCAGATGCCTGTAGGAGATGATATTTATGGTCGTCTTTTTAATGTAATTGGAGATGCGATTGATGGGATGGAAGATCTTCCTAAGACAGGAGATGCAGGTTTACCTATTCACCGTCAAGCACCTAGATTTGAAGATTTATCAACATCTACAGAAGTACTGTTTACTGGAATTAAAGTAATTGATCTTATTGAGCCTTATGCAAAAGGAGGTAAGATTGGATTATTTGGTGGAGCTGGAGTAGGAAAGACAGTTCTTATCCAAGAGTTGATTAACAATATTGCAAAAGGTCACGGAGGACTTTCTGTATTTGCAGGAGTAGGAGAACGTACACGTGAAGGAAATGATCTTTTAAGAGAGATGCTTGAGTCAGGAATTATCAAATACGGTGATGACTTTATGCACTCTATGGAAGAAGGAGGTTGGGATCTGACTAAGGTTGATAAAACTGCGATGAGAGATTCAAAAGCAACTTTCGTATTTGGACAAATGAATGAGCCACCAGGAGCACGTGCACGTGTTGCACTTTCTGGATTGACCATAGCAGAGTATTTCCGTGATGGAGCAGGAGATGGACAAGGAAAAGATGTACTTTTTTTCGTAGATAATATTTTCCGTTTTACACAAGCAGGTTCTGAGGTATCTGCACTTCTAGGCCGTATGCCATCTGCGGTAGGGTACCAACCTACATTAGCAACAGAGATGGGAGCTATGCAAGAGCGTATTACTTCTACAAAAAAGGGATCGATTACATCAGTACAAGCGGTTTATGTACCTGCAGATGACCTTACCGATCCAGCACCAGCAACAACATTTGCTCACCTAGATGCAACTACAGTACTCTCTCGTAAGATTGCAGAGCTAGGTATTTATCCAGCGGT
>JALZVV010000095.1 GCA_023299935.1 Dokdonia sp. | reverse complement strand
TTCTAGGTGCTTTTTGAGTTTCTTTCTCTTTCCAGAAATACGATTTATTAAACCTTGTAAAGGTATCTTGGTTAGGGTAACAAAATTAATATCTATGGCTCCCGTTCCTGAAGTTGCCGTGTATAATCTACGCTCCTCTGCTGAGATTTTAGGTAAATCTTTAATTAATCCAGCCTTATCTGCCTTTTTAATAGACTCAAGGTCATTTTGAATTAATTTGTGTGTTGCATCTTGATCCAAACTACCGGACAGCAATTTATTATTTAGCAATACTTCATCCAGTTCCGTAACCTTAGGTACGAGATAAAAAGAAACTTTTTGTTCCTTATAGATCTCTTCAGAAACAACAAACTGTCTGGGTTCATATTGTACTGCACTTATGTAAATTGTGTCCTGTTTTCGCGCTGCAATAGCAAACTCACCACTTGTATTAGTAATGGCACCTTTTTGCAAAGAAAGATTAATAATAGTCACTGATGTCTTGACTATGGTATCATTCAAGATTTTACCATTAAGTTCAATTGTTTCCTGTCCTTGGAGGTATACGCAGAAAATTAAAGCCAGTACAATGCTAGATAACTTCAAATTGGTTGGCCATTTATAGTCTCAAAGAAACAAGAGAGCTTCACAAGTAAAACTTAAAATGCCTATAAACTTTTGTTAATAGCTCATAGTGAGTATTTTTGAAATTCAAAATAAATGTAAAGATGTCCAAAAACTTAGTTATTGCCAGCACTTCTACTGTATACGGCAGTGGCTACCTAGAATATTTACTTCCTACTTTACAAGCACACTTTAGGTCTGTTAAAGAAATTGTGTTCATTCCCTATGCGCGACCCGGAGGTATTTCTTATGATAGGTATACTGCTATCGCTCAAAAAGCCTTTAACGCCATAAATATAAATGCTAAAGGTATTCATGAATTTTCAAACCCTACAGAGGCCATTGCCAAGGCAGATGGACTATTTACTGGTGGCGGCAATACTTTTGAACTCGTTAACCAATTATATAAAAAGGAGCTAATGCCCATATTGCGCGATGCTCTATTTAATGGCCTGCCATATCTAGGCACGAGCGCAGGAAGTAATATTTGCGGACTTACAATGCAAACTTCTAATGATATGCCTATCGTTTATCCACCTAGCTTTAAAACCCTTGGCGCACTCCCTTTCAATATCAATCCCCACTATCAAGACCCCATAGAAGGAGATACCCATATGGGAGAAACCCGAGAGACCAGAATCAACGAATTTCATAACTTCAGTACTATTCCCGTAATAGGATTACGAGAAGGTAGTTGGCTGGATGTATCTGATAAAACCATCACGCTTCAGGGTGGCCTAAATGCTCGTGTTTTTGAAAAAGGTATAGAGCCTTATGAAATACAGAGCGGCGCAACTTTACATTTTTAGAATTACGCTTTCGCGAAAGCGTACAACACATAAAAAAACCTCAGAATAATTTACTTTCTGAGGTTTTGGAGCGGGAGACCAGGTTCGAACTGGCGACATTCAGCTTGGAAGGCTGACGCTCTACCAACTGAGCTACTCCCGCCTTTTAAGAATTGCTAAATTAAGATAATATTCCTAAACAGAAACATTATCGTTTAAAGAACAAATACATCTTACCGATTATGTGCTTCAAAAAATCGATGATATGCACAAAAATAGACGTAATGTTTGCAAATATCGCATAGTGCTCAAAGAAGTAGAAACCGTTGTATTTTAGTTGATACAGAAGAGTTTAAAATCATTTAATACATTATTTTTGCACAAAAATAATACCCCAACAGAAAACAATACTATGAAAAAAAATATTCTTTTTTTAGTCTTTTTACTTTCCGCCATATCCTTGATTGGACAAGTTAAGGTAGGTGATAATCCTAATACCATTGACAACTCTTCTTTATTGGAATTAGAAAGTTCCAGCAGAGTCTTGGTACTAACAAGAGTAACTAATGCTCAAATGAATGCCATCACGCCACTTACTGGGGGTATGGTATTTAATACAGACCAATCCTGTATTTTTCAATTTGATGGAAACAACTGGGAAAGTTTGTGTGATAACCTTACTGAAACAGTAACTACGATTGCAGATAATGGCGATGGGACCTTCACCTATACCGATGAAAACGGTGGACAAACGATTATTAATTTTCAAGAAACAACAACAACACTTGCAAACAATGGTGATGGAACATTTACCTATACCTCAGAAGATGGGACCATAACCAATTTTGATGCGAATAGTGCACTTGTTGACAATGGAGACGGAACCTTTACACATACCAATGCTGCTGGAGTGACTACTACTTTTGATGCAAGACTTTCGGCTATAGTAGACAACGGAGATGGAACTTTTGACATCACAGACGATTTTGGAAATACCGTAACTGTTAATACCAATGATACTTTAACCACTCTCCTAGATAATGGAGATGGAACAGTAACTTATACCGATGAAGATGGAGCAGAAACCATTATTGACTTGGCTGCTATTATTGATGAGTTTGAAACATTAACGTTCATATCTTTTGATGCAACTACTTCAGAAGTTACTTATACCGATGAGAATGGAGATGAAACCACTTTCAATATCGCTAATGTGGTCGCTAACTTTGAAACCACTACTACTCTTGTAGATAATGGAGATGGAACTGTTACTTATACCGATGAAGATGGAGCA
>JALZVV010000094.1 GCA_023299935.1 Dokdonia sp. | reverse complement strand
TGTCACGCAGAGGAAGTTGCTTTAGAGCGTCTGTCCTATCTTACTATTGCCTGTGCTAATGAAGAGACCGCACAACTGGTGGCTAGTAATCTTTCTTGCGACTATATAAAATGTACTATTAGTGATGATATTATTGGGATTGAATATGCTGCAACGCTTAAAAATGTTTATGCGATAGCAGCCGGAATCGCTCACGGTTTAGGTTATGGAGATAATTTCCAGAGTGTGCTTATGAGCAACGCCATACGAGAGACTAAGCGTTATGTAAAGAAAGCCCAGAGGATGAAAAGAGATATTAATGGCTCTGCTTATCTAGGAGATTTATTAGTTACGGGTTACTCTACTTTTTCCCGCAATCGTATGTTTGGGAATATGATAGGTAAGGGCTATACAGTAAAAAGTGCCCAGATGGAAATGAATATGGTAGCAGAAGGCTATTATGCTGCAAAAAGCGCCCTAAAACTCAACAATTCTCGAGAGAAAAAAGCACGTATCCCTATTATAGATGCGGTTCACAGCATTCTTTACAAAGGGAAAGATGCTAAGAAGGTCTTTAAAAAGCTTACAGAACGATTAGATTAAAAACGCCATCTTTAACCTTCCATTGTCATGCTGAGTCTATCGATGCATTTTTGAGTAACGTTAGTTTTGTTGCCCTTGTGCAAGCTCAGGGCGACAAGACATAGTTTTACAAGTATCAAGATGTCATGCTAAGCCTGTCGAAGCATTTGTCACAGCTTATGTTTGATTATCCTTGTATAAGCTCAGGGTAACATAGTGTGGATCACTCCTAACATTATTCTAAGTTACCTAGCCAGCACCCCTTTTTTATTCATTACAGGCAAGCTCACAGCATTATCATCTTGAATGCTATGCGCAGGGAATTCCCACCGTTTCTCATACATCTTATTGTTCAAGAAATAAGTGACAGAAAAGAAGTTGTTGAGTTTAAATACGCTCTCATCTATGTACTCGATTTTGGCAAATCCCTTTGCAGGAAGTAGCTCTATTTTATGACGAATATGGGTAGTCATATCCTTGTCATTGTAGCCTTGAGCAATAATAAGGACTATCTCTAAGGGTTCTGAACCATCATTAATGACATACACATTCCAGTCTGTAGTGTTGTACTTTTCATTGAATTCGTGCACGGCAGCAATGTACACATCCTTTACTTCTGGAATTTCAATGTCTTTACGCATAGTTTGTATCTGATCGTGTGTAGTCGATACCTAATATTGATTTAATGACTGAATGTTTTTGCCATTTCAAAAAGTATCGAAATCTACAGTTCCTATCTTAAAACGCCGACTTAAACTGCTCTAGAAAACGCAAATCGTTCTCGCTAAGCATTCTAATATCTGGTATCTGGTGTAATAATAAAGCAATACGGTCTATCCCCATTCCAAAAGCAAAACCACTATATTCTTTACTATCTATGCCGCAGTTTTCTAATACATTAGGATCTACCATACCACAACCCATAATCTCTAACCACCCCGTACCTTTAGTCATACGGTAATCGGTTTCGGTTTCAAGACCCCAGTACACATCTACTTCTGCGCTAGGCTCTGTAAACGGAAAATAGGAAGGGCGCAAGCGTATTCTGCTTTTGCCAAACATTTCTGTGGTGAAGTATTGTAGCGTTTGCTTTAAATCTGCAAAGCTTACATCCTTATCAATATAAAGCCCTTCTACCTGATGGAAAAAGCAATGGGAACGACCACTTATCGCCTCGTTACGATATACTCGTCCTGGCGAAATTGTACGAATAGGAGGTTTGTTATTTTCCATATACCGTACTTGTACAGATGAGGTGTGCGTACGCAACAACACATCTGGGTTAGTCTGTACAAAAAAGGTGTCCTGCATATCTCTAGCAGGGTGGTATTCTGGTAGATTAAGTGCTGTAAAATTATGCCAGTCATCCTCTATTTCTGGACCTTCAGAAACATTAAACCCTATTCTAGAGAAAATGTCAATGATTTGGTTTTTTACTATAGAAATTGGATGACGTGCTCCTATTTCAATAGGATCTCCCGGCTTAGTTAAATCACCATTTGCACTTTCTTCTTCTTTATTTTCTAGAGCATCTTTAAGAAGATTCACCTTTTCTAAAGCAGCCGTTTTGAGTTTATTCACTACTTGGCCGTACTCTTTCTTAAGTTCGTTAGGGACATTGCGAAACTCTGCCATAAAATCATTTACAATCCCCTTTTTACCAGAATATTGTATTCTAAAAGCTTCTACTTCTTCCAAGGTGCTGGCTTTAAAAGCATCTACCTTGTCAATATGTTCTTTAATTTTATCTAGCATAGTCGTTTTCTTGTCTCCCATTAAGAGAAGAAGGCAAATTTAATAAAAATGGTGTAGTTAGCGTTCATTATAAAGACAGCTTTCGCGAAAATTCTAGAGCTAAGCGATCAGTTCTTTTTCTATAAAATACTGTACAATAGCATCTTTCATAAGAATTTGCTGTTCGCCGGCTTTGAGTGCTGGCAGGGGTTCCAAAACCTTATAATGCGGCCAGCCTTCTGGATCTTCGTAGTCAAACTGATAATAGCCGAAAGGCTCTAGTAATCTACATATTGCAATATGCATTAGATTAACTTTTTCATCTTTTTTGAATGCTCTGTTGAGCTGCCCTAGTTCTTGCAGCCCTACAAGATAAATGATGCTGTCTAAGTCAAGCGTGTCTCCCTCTGCAAATCGAGCAGATAATTTGCTTACTACAGCTTGCCATCGTTCTTTGAGTTGTTCATCCCTTGCCATAGTACAAAGATAGGGTTGTTTTTTAAGTAAATGATTGTAGAGGCCTATCTCTTGAGAGCTTTATTATTGATATTTATATAGGTGTTAGTAATTAAGAATTGCTGGTTTCTTCATCTCGGATTTCGATTTCGATTTCAAATTGATATATTTAACCCTATGAATACGATAGATATTGTTTTTGGAATCATCCTAGTATTAGGATTAATACAGGGATTTAAGAAAGGGCTTTTTGTAGAACTCGCCTCTTTAATAGGATTAATCGCGGCTATTTATGGCGCGATACACTTTTCTCACTTTGCAGCAGACTGGCTCGTAAACCGTTTGTCTGGGAGCGAGCGGGCTATTAATCTGGCAGCTTTTGCCATCACCTTTGTGATTATTGTACTCGTGGTTTCTATGGCAGGAAAGCTCCTTACAAAAATTGCCGACTTTGCGATGCTAGGCATCATTAATAAAATTGCAGGAGCGGCTTTTGCCGTCATTAAATATGCCTTCTTATTGAGTGTGGTGGTGATGTTTCTTAACGAGGCAAACGAACGCATAGGCTTTGTAAGCGAGAAAGCAATGGAAGAATCTATATTGTTTGCTCCCGTAAAATCTTTTGCTCCGGCTATACTACCTGCAATTCTGGCCAAAGCCAAAAAGGAAAACATCTATAATCCTGATAAGGAGGAAGAATAGTTTTATAGATTTGTAATGCTATTATATTTTTCGCGCAAGCTTAATACTCGTCTTTAACAAATGTCTTTAGGTGCTTAATACAAGCATCAAAGTTCTCAAACACTTCGCTTTTAGGAATTAAATCAGGGATAATATCAATACGTTCCATCATATAAAGCGGTTGCTTTTGAGCACCTACTATATGTACGTGAATATCGTTCTGTTCTAAGGAAAGCACAGTATCTTCTATGGCATAGACTCCAGATTGGTCAATATAGGGTACTTTATCCATACGAAGTATGACGTGAGAAGCGGTCTCAGGAATCTGTTGTGTCATCTGCTGGAACTCACTCGTGTATCCAAAAAATAATGGGCCACTTAGGTGCTTAATAAAAATCTCTTCTTTTAAATTTTCTGGAAAAGTGGTTTCATCTCCCCAAAGCAGTTCATTTTTTTCTGTCGACTTAAGGTCTAAAACCTTAGATTGTCGTGCCGTAAAATCGCCCATTTTCTTCATAAAGACCAGACAAGATAAGACCAGTCCAATCCCTACAGCTGCTACTAAATCCCATACCACAGACAGGACAAGTACGACTAGCATAATAAGCACTTCAGAACTTAATTTGAATGCTTTAAGGTCAATGTCCTTAGGTAAACTAGGGATGGCTTTTAATCCTTTATAATCCATCACGCCTATACCTACGGTAATTAAAATTCCGGCCAATACTGCTGCCGGGATTTGAGACGCAATAGGACCTAAGGCTAAAAGAATAAATAGTAAAAGCACTCCTGCAATCATTCCAGAAAGTCTTGTTTTACCTCCAGAATTTATATTTACTACGGTTCTAATAGTTGCTCCTGCTCCCGGAATCCCTCCAAAGATTGCCGCTATAGAGTTTCCTATACCTTGACCTACTAATTCCTTATTAGGCTTGTGTTTAGTTTTAGTCATATTATCTGCAACCACAGAGGTAAGCAGAGAGTCAATCGCTCCCAGAAAAGAGAGTGAAAGTGCCGTGAGTATATAAGGTGATATGAGGCTAAACTTAAACTCGGTAATAATTTCTAGTTTAGGTAATGGCAACCCGCTTGGGATTTCCTGTATCGCCCTATACTCGAAAGGCGCAAAATAAGCGATGCCAGAAACGACAAGGAGGGCGACGAGTGTACTGGGGACGGCAGTAGTAATTCGTTTAAACCCATATATTATTAATATGGTTGCTAAGGCCAGTAGCAACTCTATCCAATTGATGTTTGATAACGCTCTGCCAATAACTTTAAAAGTTCCAACCACTCCAGAAGCATTCGCTTTAGCCAAGGTTACAGCTTCCATTTGTATTTCTTTTTTGGTAACCTCACTTCCTCTTTTGATAGTTTCTTGATAATTTTCAAGGACTAAAAGACCTTCGCCAGCTTCGTCTTTTAATATTTTATCTAATAATACTTCTTCTGCTTGTGGTATAAATTGAGAGGTGTATTCTTTATCCTCATTTGGGTAATATCCTAAGGCTGGTAGAATTTGTGTAATTAAAATCATGACACCTATGGCTGTCATAAAGCCAGAGACTACGGGATAGGGAATGTATTTAATATATTTTCCTATGCCTAATACTCCTAGTCCTATTTGCATGAGTCCTGCGAGTAGGAATACAGTAAGAATTGCAGGCAAGGCTTTATCTACATTGCCATCGTTTGCGGCAATGATTCCTGCAATAATAACCATACTTACCGCGGTCATAGGTGCTGTAGGTCCAGATATTTGTGTATTGGTACCTCCAAAGAGTGCAGCAAAAAATGCAATAAAAATGGCCCCGTACAATCCGGCACTAGGCCCTAGTCCAGAAGAAACCCCAAAAGCAAGTGCTAAGGGTAAGGCTACAATACCAGCGGTAATTCCTCCAAAGGCATCACCTTTAAAATGTTTAAAGAAGTCTTTCAAAATGTGAGTTTTTTATAAAAATAAGATATTTTCTTAAGCAAAAAGGTCGGAATGAGAATTCCGACCTTACTTTTATGTTATTATGCTTTCGCGAAAGCATAATTTTAACTCATAAAGGAGACACTTCCATCTGCAACATTGTATACTGCCCCTACGATATCTATTTCTCCATTATCATCCATTTCCTTAAGAATTGCCGAATGCAAATGGATATTCTCGATAGCAAGCTCAACATTTTTTGCAACCACATTGTTCACAAAAGTCTTGTTTGCACTTGTTCTTTCTGCTGCGTCTTTAGGCTCTGAAACCGCCGCAACCGAAGGGCGAATTTTTGCTAAAAGCGGTGTGATATTACCTAACATCACATCATCACAAGCAGCAGATACAGCCCCACAACTTGTATGTCCTAATACAACCACTAGTTTAGAACCAGCAACTTTACAGGCATACTCCATACTTCCTAATATATCTTCGTTTACGCTATTTCCTGCAACTCTGGCAGAAAAAATATCCCCTATTCCTTGGTCAAAAACAATCTCTGCCGGAACACGAGAATCTACACAACTCAGGACTATAGCATATGGGTATTGCCCAGACTGCGTATCGTTTACTTGTCCTAGAAGATCTCTATGTACAGGTTTATTGTCTAAAAATCTTTGGTTTCCGTCTTTTAGTGCTTGTACCGCGCTTTGTGGAGTCATGGCTCCTTGTGTTTCTTTGTTATGTGCTTTCATAATATTTGGTTTATGCTGTTTTTGGTCTTAATTTAAAAAATTCAATATAACTGGGTGGGTTTTCTACAATACCTCGTTCTGACACCAGTTTAATATCAATGTTACGTTGTTTTGCTTTGCCTGCAAAATCCTCTAATATTTCAATAATATCATTGTCTAAGAATCTAGTTTTTCTAACATCTAATTCTAGATAAGAATTTTTGGGAAGGGCATCTAACTCCTTTAGAATAGAGGCCTTGTTAAAAAAAGTCACTTCTTCTGCAAGCGTCATTTTTACCTTACCATCTGTAGGGTCATCATTTTCTTTGTGCAGGAAATGCGAGTTTCCAAAACTTTTGTACAGTACTACAAATACTCCAACGGCAAGACCTAATCCTATTCCCCATAATAAATCAATAAAGAAAATACCCACCACTGTTACAATAAAAGGCACAAATTGCTTCCAGCCAGCTTTCCACATTGCCTTAAAAGTTGCTGGTTTAGCTAGTTTGTATCCAACAATTAGTAGTATTGCGGCCAATACGGATAAAGGGATGTAATTGAGTATTTTAGGAATTGCAATAACTGCTGTAAGCAATAAAAAACCGTGAACTATAGCAGATGCTTTGCTTTTGCCTCCAGATTGGATATTTGCACTACTTCTCACAATAACCTGAGTTATGGGTAGTCCACCTATAAGTCCAGAAAGGATATTACCTGTACCTTGAGCTAGGAGTTCACGATTAGTAGGTGTTACTCTTTTCTCTGGGTCGAGTTTGTCAGTTGCTTCGACACAAAGTAATGTTTCTAATGATGCCACTAATGCAATCGTAAATGCTGTTATTAGGACGTCAGGCCTTGTGATTACTTCAAAATTAGGAAAGGCAAATTGTCCTATAAAAGTATCAAAACTATTAGGAACTGGAACCGAAACTAAATGGTCTGAAGAAATTTCTATCCCAGTACCTTTGGTAAATATGTAATATAAGATTCCTATTACAACGGCCACAAGAGGTCCTTGAACTAATTTAAAAATCTTCCCTTTTTTGATCAATACATTACTCCATAACAATAAGATACCTAAAGAGATGAAAGCAATGAGTGTTACTCCTGGGCTGATGGCGTCAAATATATTCAATAATTCAGAAAAAGTATTTTCTCCATCTACTTGGGAAAAAGCAAAATCTCCTTCAGGATCTGCGTCGTATCCAAAAAAGTGAGGAATTTGCTTAAAGATGATAATAATACCAATACCAGTAAGCATTCCTTTAATAACAGAGGAAGGGAAATAATATCCTATTATTCCTAATTGCAAAACCCCAAAAAGTATTTGGATTACCCCCCCTAAAACTACAGCGACAAGAAAATTTTCATATCCTCCTAAAGCTGTTATTGCTGTAAGTACAATAGCGGCAAGACCTGCTGCAGGCCCACTAACCCCTATTTGAGAGCCACTTAAAGCGCCTACAACGATTCCACCAATTATTCCAGCTATAAGGCCAGCAAAAAGTGGTGCTCCACTGGCAAGGGCAATGCCTAAACATAAAGGCAAAGCAACAAAAAATACAACGATACTCGCTGGTAAGTCGTTTTTTAAATTTTTAAACATAATATTTTTATAAGGTCTCTTTGTTCAAGAGACAAATTACATATAATAAGATTAGGTGCAGTTGCACACAATTTTGACCTTATCCAATATGTTGCGGAGGGGGTAAGTGAATTTTTGCACTAAAAAGGCTATTTCCTGTGTAGTTAACACTAGTGTAATGCTTGATATCCTCTATCATTGCAAGTTGAGGGAAAGAAAAGGTTTCAAAAAAAGTATCTTGAGGCTCAAGTTCTTTCTTAGACTCCTTCTTAGCATCCTCCTCACCTAGATCTTTAGCGATTTCGATATCATAATGCTCCGAGCACATGGATAATACGGATGGCGCAACTATCGAAATAGATAGTAATAAAACCATAATTATGTGTGCTACTTGTTTCATTAAACGCAAAAATAACTAATGAGAATTCTTTTTTTGTTAAAGAATAATTAAAAATTATTCAACAATCTAATATCTGCAGAAAGTAACCAGCCGGTTTTACCATCAATAAGTTGTATTCTATGCCAGTTATTTACTTCTTCCAGGACTTGTACTTTGGTGCCTTCGTGTAATTTAAAGACTAGAGTGCTGGATAGCGAAGGTTCACTTTGCACCTCTGTCTCTGCTGCAAAAACGATGGCTGGGTTGTCGTTTTTCGCTTTCGCGAAAGCGGTATAGGCAAAAATAACACTCGCAAATACAAGTAATAAACTAACCATAGCTATTGTGAATAGGGCTCTCTTTTTTGCGGTTCCATAAATAAAGTAATACCCTAGAAAACTTAATACAAAAATGAAAATTAAAACTATGGAAACTACAGCCCATCCATCTGCGGTAAGTAAAGTCACTATTTTTGAAATAGCACGTTTAACAGCGTTTACAGGGAGCGTTTCTATAGCATCAATCTTCATATTCTCTGCAAAGGCTGCATTATTACGAATCTGACTATCCGAAGGATCTAATTGTAATGCTTTTTCAAAATAAAAAATGGTAGGTCCAATGTTATTAAGCTTGTAATTGGCGTTAGCGAGATTATAGTACAACTCAGCAGATTCTTGATTGAGGTCTAAAATGCGGGTATAGGCATCTATCGCTTCTTGATATCTACCCTGTGCATAATGGTCATTGCCAATCTTAAAGATACGATTGGTATCCTGAGACCATAAAGCACTTGAAACAAGAAGGACTAATAAAAAACCGTATGTCTTAATTAACTTTCTCATCTTACAGCTGTTTATCTAGTGTTGCAATAATACGTACTGCCTTATCATAATCCTGTTGCATGGCCACATTACTGGCGGGTGTATATCTTGCAAACTCACAACTTTCTAAAAGCCCAATAAACTCAATGGCTGTTTGGTCTTCAACTCCTTTTTCTTTGAGCAGTCTTGAGATGCGGTCTTTACTCATATCGCTTGTTTGGATATTGAGTTTTGCCTTGAGATAATTGTGCAAAGCACGCTCCATAGCGATATAAAACTCTTTTTGATCACCTAGATTTTTCTTGGCTTCACTTAAGAATTTACGAGCAAGCTTATCTGCTTTTCTAATTCTATTGCCTTGTACATCATTAGAAGCACTTTCTCGTCTACGCCTAACCAGTAAGGCGATTGGAATTAATAAAAGTGGACCTCCTAGCAGACTCCAGAAGTTAATGGATCTAAAGAAGTGTTCCTTTTTTGTGCTCACAAGATTCCCATCAGATTTTATATATTCAAACTGTTTATCTGCCGCAATAACTTGTTGCTTATTACCAGTGGCTATTCCGGTATTTGTATTAATCGAAGCAGAAGCATCTACTGGCCCGTTTTGTACTTCTACTACTATCTCATTAGAAGTGCGGCGTTCATAACGCTTGGTCTTAGGATTAAAGTAACTAAAAGAGATGGGCGGTATGGGATACTTGCCTTTATATTGTGGTACAACGGTATATTTATTGCGTTTTAAACCACTGGTTCCCGAAAGATTGGTACGTAACTTATCTTCATTTTCAGGCTCGTATACTTCTAGCTTACTTGGGAATTTAGGTGTAGGGAGGTCAAATAACTTCAGGTTACCATTTCCTTTGGCTTCCACACTTATTTCAAAAGACTCTGTGGCGTCTAATTCTTGTTTGTTTGTTCTAACGCTAAATTCAAAATCACCTACAGCTCCAGTAAAATCATCCGGTTGTCCATCTGTAGGAAGTGGCTTTACATTGATAGTTCTGTTTTTTGCAGATACTGTAATATTTATACTTTGAGTTAATCTACCTCCAAAAATATCTCGCTTATTTGTAGGCACATCTACAGCCACACTTAGACTTAGGGGTTCTAGATTAAGTTTTCCTGATTTTAGTGGATAGAGTACTGTTCTTCTCAATATAACATACCTATACGGTTCTCCATTAAACTCACCATCATATATTTTAAATTCTTTTTCATCTACACTCTGGCTCCAGAAATCCTTATACTTGGGAGAATCTATCTCGCGCCAGTTACTCACGCTAGTTCGTTCTGCAACGTATAACTTATAGATTACGGTAAAAGATTCATTGAGGAAAGGACTGCCTTTAGAAACTTCTGCCACCAGATGCACTTTATCAGAAGCTTGGTAGGCTACATCAGACCCATCACCTGGTTTGTCTACTGCAGCAGTTACTTCAATAGCAACAGGAGTTGTTTTGTACACCTCTCCGTTTACGGTAATTTCTGCTTGTTTAATGCTAAACTTCCCACGCTTAGTAGGTGTGAGATAATAGGTATATGTTTTAGAATAAGAGCTTTTTCCATTTACCCATTGTTTGCTTACAGATTGGCTGGGACCATTAACGGTAAACCCTTCAAAAGGTGGTGGATTAAAATTGTCTCCATCTTGATTCATTACAAAATCAATACGTACACGTTCATTGATCCCTAGTTTTTTGCGGTCTACCTTAGCATTAAACGACACATCTTGCGCCCAAGCCGCCGTGACGGTAAGCCAAAGTATAAGTAATATGTGTGCTGTTTGTTTCATTGAGTATTACAAATTTACCAATCTTTTTCTGTCTTTACTTTTGCTCCTTTTTGTTTACGGGCATTTATTTTTTCTTGCGTTTTTTGCTCTTCGTTGCGCATCGCCTCCAGCAAGTTCTTTATTTGTTGCGGACTTAATTGTCCTTGTTGCGGTTGCTGCTGTTGCGGTTGTTCTTGCTCATTTTCTCCTTCACCGCCAGGCTGTTCCTTTTCTTTATCTTCAGGGTCGCCATTTTCATCTTCTTTCTTTTCTCCGTCTTCTTCTTTTTCTTCTCCTTCATCATCTGTCTCCTGTTTCTCGCCATCTTCTCCTTCCTTTTTATCGCCTTCTCCGTCTTTATCCTCTTCGTTTTTATCCTGGTCCTGATTGTTATCTTCCTCCTGATTGTCATCATCACCGCCGCCACCGCCACCGCCGCCGTTTTGCTCTTCTTCTTTTTTGGCTAGCATAAGGTTGTAACGTGTCTCATCATCTGTAGGATCATTGCGTAACGCATTTTTATAGGCTTCTACAGCGGCTCCCCAATCTTCTTTTTGATAATGTGCATTACCTAGATTATGGAATGCCTTATGTTTCTCTTGCTTAGTCGTTGCTACTTGAGCGGCTTTCAAATGCGAGACGATACTTTCTTCATACTTCTCTTTTGTATAATAATTATTTCCAGCATTATACTTTGCAGGAACACTGGCAGGGTCAAGACCAATGGCCTGACGGTATGAGGATTCTGCTTTGGAAAAAGCGTCATTACTCGCATAATCATTACCATCTATTACCAGATTACGAGCATCTTCTGCATAAGGGTTTACTACCGGTAGTTTTTTCTTTTGTGCTATTGCCGAAATTGAAAACAGTAGCGTCATCACACCTAAACTATATGTTAAGAGTCTATTAGTTTTCATTAAAAAGGTTTAATTTTTTGAGCCAAGCCGTTTTGCGGTCTAGCAAGAATATGTCAAGGAAGAGTAGCAAAAGACCTGCTCCCAAAAACCATTGAAACTGGTCTTTAAAATCTGCAAATTGCTTTGCTTCAAATTCCTTTTTATCCATTTTATTAAGCAAATCTTGTACTTTTTCTAGCACATCTGCTGTGTTTTTGCCTTCTATATACTCTCCATTTGCTTCTGCGGCAATACCTTTGAGTGTTTCTTCATTAAGTCTTGTGATTACCGTCTCGCCGTTTTGATCTTTTTTGTAGGATTGAATAATCCCATTACGTTTAAGCGGTATTGGACCGCCAGCAGCATCGCCCACACCTATCGTAAATATACGAATGCCCTCTTTTTTTGCCTGTTCTGCAAGGCTAGAGGCTTCTCCTGCATGGTCTTCTCCATCAGAAATAATAAAGAGTACGCGATTGGTTTGCTCCTCATCATTATAATAGGTTTTTGCAAGTTCAATAGCTTCTCGTATCGCAGTTCCTTGACTTGAGAGCATATCAGTATTCATCTGGCTTAAGAATAACTTAGCACTACTGTAATCTGTGGTAATGGGAAGTTGTGGGTAAGCACTTCCTGCATAAGCAATAATTCCTACACGGTCACTCCCTAGATTATTAATAATCTGGGTTACTAACTGTTTGGATTTCTCCATACGGTTAGGTGCAATATCCTCTGCCAGCATACTTTTAGAAACATCTATGGCAAAGACTACATCTACACCCTCTCTTTTTACGGTTTCTAGTTTAGTTCCCATTTTAGGATTGACAAGGGCCACCACTAAAAAGAAAACGGCCAGACTGAGCACAAGTACCTTAAGCACTCCTTTAAAGATAGATTTATCGGGACTCAGTTTGCGTAATAAATCAGGGTTAGCAAATTTCTTTTGGGCACGTTTTTGCCAGAAAACAAGCAAGCCGTAAATCACCAGAATACCTGGGATGATGAGCAGTAACCAAAACCATATTTTTTCTTCTAAGAGATACATAGTTGTGCTTTCGCGAAAGCGTATTTATTAAACAAAACTTCTAAACAATGTAAAGCGAAGTACTAATTCTAAAAGTAGTAAGATACCTGCTAATAATATAAGCGGTCTAAACTTCTCTTCATAGTTGGTGTACTTAAACTCTTCCACTTCTGTTTTTTCCAGTTTATCTATTTCGTCGTAAATTTCTTTTAGTTTCTTATTATTAGTCGCTCTAAAATATTTTCCTCCTGTGACTTGTGCAATTTCTTTTAGAAGGTCTTCATCTATTGTGACCTTTACACTGTCATACACAAAACTCCCATTGCGATTTATAGAAACGGGTGATAAAGCGGTTCCGTTAGTACCTACACCAATGGTATAGGTTTTAATGCCAAATTCTAATGCCAGCTCACTGGCAACTTTGGGATCAATAAAACCGGCATTGTTCTCTCCATCTGTCATTAATATAATAACCTTGCTTTGTGCTTTACTATCTTTTAAGCGGTTTACCGAAGTAGAGAGCCCCATTCCAATAGCAGTACCTCCTTCAATAATGTTGTTATATCTAATACTGTTGAGAGAGCTCAAGACAATAGTCTTGTCACTAGTTATAGGGGTTTTTGTATAACTCTCTCCTGCATATTCTACTAATCCTATACGGTCATTAGGTCTTCCTTTAATAAAATCTGCCGCTACTTTTTTAAGGGCTTCTAGCCTGTTAGGGCGTAGATCTTTGGCAAGCATACTCGCCGAAACATCAATAGCAATAACAATATCAATCCCTCGTGTACTTTTAGTGCGCGTAGAGACATCTACAGTACGAGGTCTAGCCAGCGCAGTGATAAGTGCTGCTAGTGCCAATATTCTAAGTAAAAACAGAAACGGTTTAAGTTTAGGCAAGAAGCTAGAGCCGGCTTTAAATCCTTTAATAGATGATAGCTTTACAGAGGCATTTTGTTTTCTAAATTTCCAGATATACCATAGTATGGCTACTGGAAGTGCTAAAAACAACCAGAAGAACTGTGGATTTGAAAATTCGAAATTATCTAACATTATTTAGTTTCGTTTTTAGCGGCTTGTAATTCTATACTATTCATCATACGCTCTGCAATTTGTTTTGCATAGAGGTCTTCTTCAGACCAAACAATAGTGAACTGCTGTATAATATTTCCTGCTTGAAAAATAAGGGAGGCGTATTCTATATCAAATGCTTTCTTCGCCTTAGGCGGTTTGAACGAGCCACTTCCAAAAGTTTTTAGTCCTTCTGCACCATTAGGTGTCGTGTAGGGGTCATTTTTAACAATATCCAATCTAATGCCCAGGGCTTCAATATTTTGAAGATTGTTGTTTACAATTTGTTCCAAGTTTACTTCTTCTTCACTAGGAAGTTGGGCTTGGGTAATACTGGCATTTACTGCAAATGGTAAAGTAGACCAATTGAAAACGGTAAGCTGCCCTGTATCTTCAGCACCTTCTGGCAAAAGATTTTGTCGTTCTAATGCTTTAGGAGAACTTACGACCATAGTAGGTACTCCATACTCACTAGTAATCCATTGCCCTTCGGCGAGTTCTCGGGTAGCGTTTCCAAGCACAAAATCTTTGACTTCACTAAAGCCTTTTACGGCAATACCTATTCCTAAAGCGAGAATAAGTATTCCTAATATGCCGCCAGCTCCAGATAGCCATAGTTTGCGTTTACGACGTCGCTCAATGGCAGCACGATACATTTCATCACGCATTAACTCTTCTTCAGTTGGTTCTGGGAGTACTTCCTTAGTTTGCTTAACGATTTGCTCTACCGCAATGCGGTCTGCGAGGGCTTTGCCTTCTGGAGGGGTTATACGGGCAAATTTCACGAGGTCTGCACGTTTAAAGACATCTTGTAACTGCTTAATAGTTTCATTACTAAAGTCTATATGACCACTCTCTTTTTCTGCCTGTAGACGCTCGATTAGTTCATCTGTCGTGCTTTCTAAAGCACGGTCATATACTTTCTCATCATAATACTTTCTTAAGGCATCTGTAAGTGTGGTATAATAGACCTTGTATTGAGAATTTTCAATAAGATTACTCTCATCTAGTTCTTGTAGTGCTGCTAGTGCCTGTTCAAAAGGTGGTATATAGCGTTCTTCTTCCTGCTTTCTTTTATGCCTGCGTAATAACCAGTATAAGAAGAGACCTATAGCAAGAGCTATAGGAATAACCCACATTAAGATTCTTAATAATAATCTACCATAATTTTTAGGAATATCTATCGTAGGCTTAATATCATAAAGTCCTTGATTGATAGTGTCCAGTATGACATTGTTTACTTCAATTCTGAATGAATCTGTTTCAAAAGGTTTGCCTCCTACTAGAATACGTTGCCTTGGTATTTTATAGGAACCACTATCAAACTGAGTAAGTCCATATTTTTTGACTAGAGTCATTTTTGATTTAGCAAAAGCGGTATCTATATTGTAACTTTCTATCACCTCTAAAGGAGAAAAAGTCTGTCCTTCAGGAAAAACCACAGTTGCGGTTTGATCTACCTCTGCAGTAACCGTATATTTTATTTCTTCTCCAATGAGAATTCCCGTGGTATCAATAACCGTTGTAATAAGTGCTTCTTCCTGCGCAATTAGGTTTTGAAAACCAGCTAGGGCAAAGAGCACGAGCACCCAAAGTGTGTTAAATCGTAATGATATATATGTGCTAGCTAGCATCATTTTTTTATCCTCTTCGTTTAAAATATCCTAATAATTTCTTTACGTAGCTTTCGTCTGTACGAACATTTATCACACCAGATCCACTGCGCTTAAAAGTTTCTTCGTAATAATCTACACGCTCGCGGTAGTAGGCTTCATAGTTACGACGTATTTTTTTAGAAGAAGTATTAATGAGTTTCAATTCTCCAGATTCTTCATCTTCTATTTGTACCATGCCTAAGCTAGGGATGGACTCTTCGCGCTGGTCATAAATACGAATCCCAGTAATATCGTGTTTATTGGCTGCGATTTTGAGCGTTTGTTCATACCCTTCAGAAATAAAATCGGAGAGGATAAAGGTGATTGCCTTTTTTTTCATCACGCTACTCAAAAACTTTATTGCTTGAGACAGGTCTGTTTTTTTTGACTTTGGTTTAAATTCTAACAGTTCTCTAATGATACGTAAGACATGACTTTTTCCTTTTTTAGGTGGGATATAGAGTTCTATTTCATCTGTAAATAGGATGAGTCCAATTTTGTCATTGTTCTGCATCGCACTAAAGGCGAGTGTAGCTGCAACCTCGGTTACAATTTCGTTTTTAAATTGCTTATCTGTCCCAAAAAACTCAGAACCCGAGACATCGGCAATGAGCATCATTGTTAGTTCGCGCTCTTCTTCAAAAACCTTGATATAAGGTTCATTATAGCGGGCAGTCACATTCCAATCTATAGAGCGTACATCATCTCCAAACTGGTATTGTCTTACTTCAGAAAAAGTCATACCGCGACCTTTGAAGGTCGAGTGGTACTCTCCTCCAAAAATGTGATCAGACAAGCGACGTGTCTTAATCTCAATCTTGCGTACTTTTTTGAGTAATTCCTTAGTGTCCATCCCCCTAGATCCCCCAAAGGGGGATTTTTTTAGTGTAATTTTTTATTAATCAGTTTGCTACTGTCCTCTATAAAGTCCCCCTTTGGGGGATCTAGGGGGACTATGGCACTTCTATTTGATTGACAATCTTATTGATAATATCTACAGAGGTCACGTTTTCTGCCTCTGCCTCATACGTAATCCCAATACGGTGACGAAGGATATCGTGTACAACGGCTCTCACATCTTCTGGAATCACATAACCTCTTCTTTTAATAAATGCATAGCATTTTGCAGCTGTAGCAAGATTGATACTACCACGAGGAGAAGCCCCAAAATTAATTAACGGCTTTAATTCTGCCAGTTTATAGTTTTCTGGATAACGTGTTGCAAAAATGATATCAAGAATATATTTCTCAATTTTCTCATCCATATAGACTTCTTGGACAGCAGCTTGTGCTTTTAGAATCTGCGCTACACTTACCACAGGATTTACTTTTTCAAATCCTCCTTTTAGGTTTTGACGTACAATCATTTGTTCATCCTCAATTTTAGGATAATCAATAACAGTCTTTAGCATAAAACGGTCAACCTGAGCTTCTGGTAAAGGATAAGTTCCTTCTTGTTCTACAGGGTTTTGCGTTGCCATTACTAAGAACGGTTTATCAAGAATAAAAGTTTCATCCCCAATGGTTACCTGCTTTTCCTGCATCGCTTCTAGTAAGGCAGATTGCACCTTTGCCGGAGCACGGTTAATCTCATCTGCAAGTACGAAGTTTGCAAAAATGGGACCTTTCTTAATACTAAAATCGTTCTCTTTCATATTATAGATAAGCGTACCTACAACATCTGCTGGAAGTAAATCAGGGGTAAACTGTATCCTGCTAAACGATCCCTGCACCGCTTGAGAAAGCGTGTTAATAGCAAGTGTTTTTGCAAGCCCAGGAACTCCTTCTAATAAAATGTGACCTCTTCCAAGAAGACCTATAAGCAATCGCTCTATCATATGTTTCTGACCTACAATCACTTTGTTCATCTCCATGGTGAGAATGTCTATAAAAGCACTCTCACGTTCAATCTTTTCATTGATTGCACCTATGTCTATTGCGGTGTTATTTTCTTCCATAAATTACGTTTTCGATTTTAGGATTTTAACAGCTTGCAAAGTGGCATTTTATTCCCAAAGTTCTTGTTAACAATTGGTTAAAAATTCTTTTATTTAAAGGGCTTCCCAAGGGTTATTCTATCTTAGTATGCATTATTTTTAGAAGAACAATTTTAGTTTATGACCAAGTCTAAATATTCAAGAATTATACAAGGCTGTATGACCTGGGGTAAGTGGGGTAAGCAGCTCAATACAAACCAGATGGTAGCGCTTGCGCACCACTGTATTGAGCAAGGAATCACCACCTTTGACCATGCAGATATTTATGGGGATTATAGTACGGAGGAAGATTTTGGTTACGCTTTCGCGAAAGCGAACATCGCCAGAGAATCCATCCAGCTCATCTCAAAATGCGGAATTCAGTATATGGGAGAAGCACGCCCTGAATTGAGCGTTAAGCATTATCAATACGATGCCGATTATATCATCTGGAGTGCCGAAAGGTCTTTGAGATTGTTGCAAACCGACTATCTAGATTTGTTTTTATTGCATAGACCTAGCCCTTTAATGCAAGCTAGCGAAGTCGCCAAAGCCTTTGAGCAGTTAAAGTCTCAAGGAAAAGTGAAAAATTTTGGAGTGTCAAATTTTACTCCTTCTCAAGTAGATTTAATAAAAATCGGGGCCGAAGTGAGTGCAAACCAGATTGAGTTTAGCCTTACACAGCATACAGCGATGCACGATGGCAGCTTAGATCATATGACCATTCAGGATATTACCGCTATGAGTTGGAGTCCGCTGGGAAGTGTTTTTAAAGACGATTCTGAACAAACCCAACGAGTTAAAAAAGCAATGCAACCCCTTTGTGAAAAATATAATGCCACCCAAGACCAATTATTACTTGCCTGGGTGTTAAAGCATCCGGCAGCAGTGCACCCGGTTATAGGAACAACTAATCCTGAGCGCATGACGCTGGCCATAAAAGCACTGGAGATAGACATGGAGCGTGAAGATTGGTTTGCCCTGCTAGTGACAAGTCAAGGGCATAAGGTGCCGTAGTCTCTCTAACCCCATCTTAGGGGAATTTGAATCAAAATTAAATACAAATGAAAAAAGATAATTCGCAACAATACATCACCAACCCAATGGGGGTTGGAAGGACCGCATTAATAACAGGGGCTACAAGTGGCCTAGGAAAAGCCACCGCAATACGATTTGCAAATGAAGGGATAAACCTCGTTTTATGTGGGCGTAGGCAGGAAAGATTAGATGCTCTTAAAGATAGTTTAGGGGAACGGGTTAATGTTTATACCCTCAATTTTGATGTGCGTGATAAAATTAAAGTGCAAGACGCAATAGGTAGTTTGCCAGAGGCTTTTTCCCAAATAGATATCCTTGTTAACAATGCAGGGAATGCCCACGGTTTGGACCCGATTCAAACCGGCAACACAGATGATTGGGACGCGATGCTAGATATCAATGTAAAAGGATTGCTCTATGTAAGCAAAGCGATTATTCCGCAAATGACAGCCCGTAAAAATGGGCATATCATAAATATAGGGTCTACAGCGGGAAAAGAAGTATATCCTAATGGGAATGTGTATTGTGCCAGTAAACACGCAGTAGATGCTATCACTAAAGGGATGCGAATGGATTTAAACAAACATAACATACGAGTAGGCGCTATCAATCCTGGGATGGTACATACGGAGTTTAGCGAAGTCCGTTTTAAAGGA
>JALZVV010000093.1 GCA_023299935.1 Dokdonia sp. | reverse complement strand
TATAAGAATAGTGCGGTTTTGTATGCGAGGATTTTCCGCAGGAAAATCAGATGTAACAAAAACGCACGAACTCTTGATTAAGCACTAAACTACGCATTATTTTTATACGATGTTAGGCAGCGTTTTTTACTTTTGCATTTTCTTTTTTATAAATTCAAATATAAAGCTTAATTGTGTGTCTTTATTGTCAAGAAAATCGATGTGATTTTGCACTATTTTAATATCAGGCATAATTCCATTACCAAATTTTTCATCTACTAACTTAATGACATCCTGTTCTAAATTCACGATAGAAAAGCTTAATTCAAGTTTTGAGTTTGGCAATACATAGGCTACAG
This sequence comes from Dokdonia sp., assembly GCA_023299935.1. GTDB lineage: Bacteria > Bacteroidota > Bacteroidia > Flavobacteriales > Flavobacteriaceae > Dokdonia. The sequence continues at coordinate 5,165 of JALZVV010000093.1, read as the reverse complement.
GAAAATGTCCAGTATGTCCGTAATAAGCTCCGCCAGTTTCTTCACCAATAATAGTAGCTCTTTTGTCACTTTTAATATGTGCTGCAAAGTGAGAAGCAGCAGATGCGACAAAAGGATCTATTAGTAAAATAAAGTCACCCTTATAATTGTTTTTATTTGGTTTCCAAATGGGATTGAATTTACTATTTTGATAATATTTTCCATCCCTAAAGTCACTAACGTAATCAAATAAAAATTCCTCAGCATTTTGTATTGACCCTTTGTAAAATTCAGGATAAGGTATTTTATTAAACAAAGTATATGCACCTATATTTTCTTTCACACTTCGATTACTTAAATAACTAGTAAGTAACATAAGGGCATCACCACTTCCTCCTCCATTACCACGAATATCTACAATTAAGGCTTTTTTGTTTTTTAAGGATATAAAAACAGAGTCTAAAAATGATTCATACTTGTTATAGGTTTCATTCCCTTTTTCGCCTATATTAAAAGATTTGATTGATAATACACCAGCCTCTAAACTGTCAACATATCGATATTGATAAGCATCATTTGCTTTTTCATCATATGCTCTTGAGTGCCTTTGGTTATAATTATCTATATAGCTATTGAAATTAACACTTTTTAAAATTACAGACTTTGTTTCGGTATTGTATTTATAGTTTATATTAAATTCATCTTTTTCGCCATAAGCATGGTAAATGTATAAAGGTGCCCAATCTGTTTGAATGAAATTATATTTAGATGTCTGATTTATGCCATCAGTACTTCGATACTTAGCAATTTGATTTGAAAACTCAGTTGCTTTTATTCCATTTACACTTATAATTTCTGCTCCTACAGGAATGTCATTAGAATTGATATTTGAATAGAGTTTTCCATCAATATATTTTATAGGAATAGGAAAAAAAATATCCTTTCGAAACAATAGTGTTTTTAAATATTCGGGAAGCCTTAAGTTATTATGACAACTTCCCGTGTAGTCTATTACATTCCAAACCAAATTATAAAATTCTTGGTATGTAGTTTTGTTATTTATTTTGTTTTTGTTGATAGAAAACACGCTATCAATTTCTTGTTTTGAATAATATCTATATAGTCCAGAATTCGCTTTCTCAAAAACAGTTCTAAAAGTGCTAAAATCTTCTAAATAGTCTGATTTGTCTAAAGTGATTTTAGTTTCATTAGAAACTTCCGAAACAGCTACAGTATACTTTCCTGTTAAGTAATTTTCATTTTCATTAAGTGGTTTAATTCTGAGTTGATAATCATCTTGAATTTCACAATAAAAATAAAATTTCTCTGGTCCATAACTGCCATTTGGACTATCTTTTTTTTGTACAATTTCATTTTTACTATTCACTAAATAAACCACAACATCTATTCCTTTTTGATTTATAGTAAATGAGTAGAATTTATCTTTTATCAATTTTACATTATATGTTGCTGAGTCTGTATTTGATATATTAAATTCTTGAGGGGTCGCATTAATAGATATTCTATTGCTATTGTCCTCACAAGAACAAAACAGCAGTATAAGTGATAGTATAAATAGTGGGGTTTTATACTTATATGACTTGTTGATATTTACTTTGACCATTTGGAAATTAATTTTTTCCAAATCTAAATTTATTATTTAGTAGCCACTTGTATAATCTTGGTCATTATGTCTTTTCAATAATACTTTCTTTGTATTTTTTAGGAGAAATGCCAATAAACCGTTTAAAAGTCTTGGAAAAATGTGCTAAATCTGTAAAATTATATAGATATGCAATTTCAGTTAGTTCTGAATTTGAATGAATTAACCTTTTGCTTGAAAATACTTTTCTCATTAAAATGTAATTCATAGGTGTCATACCAGTAGTCATTTTAAATTTTTTGCTAAATCCAAACTTATTGATATTTGCTTGCAGTGATAATTTATTTAAACAAAATTTATCTTGAATGTGAGCTTCAATATATTCGTTAATTTGGTTAAAACTCTCAAAATTTAACCCTAAATACTCTTGTTTATTTTCTTCAGTACAAAATTTTAAGGAATTTATGAATTTGGATAAATGAATTTCAATGAGTTTGTTATCTTTTGTCTTCAAGGCACTTTTTAATGTCAAAAATAATTGGTTCACTTTTTTACTTTTAATACTTTGTTCTGTAAACTTGATGTTTTTACCTTTCAATATAGATTTTAGCACTTCTTTTGGTACATAAATAGTATCGAATTTTATATGGGATTTATTGTCTATTATTGGGTTTGAATGTATTTCATAAGGATTAACGATTGATAGACATCCAGCTTCACTAAAAACACTTTGATTTTTAAAGTCAATTTGATTTACTCCTTTATAAATAAGAGAGAAACAAAAGGTCTCGTGAAAATGTTTTGGGAATTCAGTTGTTTGGTTTTCTATAGTTATACTTTCTATATTGTCGAATGTCATTCCTTATCCTGGTTTTTATTCAATGTTGCCTAACGTCTATGTATATGAGCAGTGCGGATGAAGAAAGGCGAAAGCCTTTCGGACGTACACGAGCTGATTTTTACAAATTTCGATTATTAATTTTTTTGGCAATAAGTCGAATTTGTAAAAATTCGGCGGTCTCCCAAATATACCCGAACTTTGAATTAAGTACAAACTCCCGCATTGCTTATATACTTTGTTGTGCGTAGGCTTTTATCCGTTCGGCAATTTCTTCTTTCGGATATTTCCAGTTCAACATTTTATTTGGCGAACTATTTAATCTGCTGTTTAATTCGCGAAAAGGCATATTCTCAAAATTACCATAATCAAATTTCCAATCATCAAAATAAGCCAAGCAATTATTTAAAGAACCATTAGCACTTTTGTCATTATCAGTTTCACATAATTCTATTCTGCCGATTATTTTTTCGATTAGTTCATATTCTGTTACAATTCCGTCACAAATTAGTTGCGAGTAGAAATTCTCTTTAAAAATAGTCGATATGTTTTTTAAATCACTCTTCTTTACGTTTGGCAAAATCAGGATATATTTCGTCATCTTATTTATAATCAGCCAACATTTTTTATGGCTAACACTAAATAGAGTAGTAGACCAATTTCCTAGGTATTCATTCTCATTTTTATCGTCTTCCGATATAAATTCAGTCGCTATTTTTTCAAGTTTTCGAGTGGTATAAATTTTTGTTTTACTCATTAATTTCGAAGTTAAGCGTTTTGTTTTTTCAGCTTACGCACAACGTTTTTGTGTATGAAACGTAGCGTATAAATAAACGCTAACTTTTCGGATTTAGCACGAGCCGAATTTTTATTTTTTCTATTTATCTTTTAATTTATAAATATACAAAAATAAAAATTTGGTGGACTTAATAAACAAGCAAAAACCTCTCGGAAAGCCTGTAATAGCTATGTTTTACACACGGTGTTGTAAGCAGTTATTTTATCCGATTTGCCTCTTTGTCAACTCCTTGGCTTTCTTGAATTACTCTATATTTTTCTACTTCGTTTATCTCATTTAGTATAAATGTGTATGATACTTCAGGCGACCAACCATCAACGATAAACTTTGTTTTTGAAACTGGCACGAGTTCCATTTTGTAATCTTCACTCATTACAACATAAAGCTTATTATTTTCAAAAGCGATTTCTCTTTCTTTCTGATTGTCTCTCATATATTTACCTGCATAAGATTTTAAAATATCACTATCTAATTTTATGGGTTTTTCTACTTCTTGATTGTATAAAATTCTACGAGTGTTTTTTATTGGGATTTCAGTTTTAGGTAGGGAATTGTTTTGCAAAATAATTATTGTCTTGTCATTGTCAATATCTCTTTCAATGTAAGAAATGTAACCAGCCCAACCTCCAGAATGAGAAGCAACTTTTCCATACGTTTTCGTGCTATCAATCATCCAACCAAAACCATAGTCAGTTTGAGAACTATCCTTTGTCATTACTGACGAAAATATTAATTCACGGTCTTTGTCATTGATTAACTTATTTTTATAAAGTGCTCTGTCCCATTTCAGTAAATCTTGTGGATTTGAATTTATCATTCCGTCTCCGACAATACCATCGAGATAAACAACATAAAAATCTTTGCCAATTTCGTCAGGTAAAATCTTTCTTTGCAAACTGTCAGAATAAATATATCCGTTGGCATAGTTTGGAATTTCTTTAGGTTCAAATCTTCTTCTGTAAACAAAAGTGTTTTTCATATCTAAAGGTTCAAATATTTCATCTTTTAGATATAGTCCAAATTCTTGTCCGCTTGCTCTTTCTATAATTGTTGCCAAAATCAAATATCCAGTATTGCTATAATCCCATTTTTCGTTTGGTTCAAAAAGCTTATTAGGTTTAATTTGCTTAAAAATGTTAAGTATATCATCATTTGTAGCTATTTTGAACTTATCCCAATTTTTATCTGAAAGTTCCATATAGTCGGGAAGTCCGCCAGTATGATTTAACAGGTTTTGTATTGTAATGCCTTTATAATCTATTAATTCGGGAACAAATTTTGTGATGTCGTCTTGGTAAGATAGTTTTCCATCCTTTTTGAGTTGAACAATTCCCATAGCAGTAAATTGTTTCGAAACAGATGCTAATTCAAATATTGTACTGTCGTTTAATTTTCTATTAGTTTGCTCGTCTGCTAATCCATAGCTTTTTTCAAAGATTATTTGTCCATCTTCGGCAATTAAAACACTTCCATTGAAAGCTCCTTTGTCATAAAGTTCGGCATACAACGTATCGAGTTTTAATGTTTTTTCATTAGGTCTTCTTTCAGTTATATTTTCCTGTGTATTATTCTTACAAGATATACTCGTTGATAAAAGTATTATTAATAAAACAATGTTTTTCATATTCATTAAGATTTGTTTCTACAAATGTAGAATAAAATATTCATTCTACAAACGTAGAGCATATAATTTCTAATCTAAATTATGGTTTTTTTTTAATTGCTTACAACGGTATTGTGTATAGAAAGTCGCGTTTATTGTATCTCTAGATTTTCCGCAGGAAAATCATAATAAAAAGGAGCAACTTACTTTGTTTTAAGCCCTAATATAAGCGATTTTCTATACACGTCTTAACTTAGCATTTCACTAAATTAGATATATAAATCATAAAGAACCAAAGAGAGGAATAAGGTTATGATATACGTAGAGACATAGATCTCGTCAA
>JALZVV010000092.1 GCA_023299935.1 Dokdonia sp. | reverse complement strand
AAGTCTTACCTCCCGTTACCCGGCAAATAATCGTGTGGCGGCACTAGAAGCTACATTGGGTATGTACACAGGTACCTTCTCAAAAAGTATTGCGGTGTATCAAGCGATACTAGAAAAAGACAGCACCTCTTTTGACGGTAATCTTGGTATTGCAAATGCATACCGAGCACAAGGAAATCTGGACAAGGCAAGCGCTTTCGCGAAAAAAACATTAACCTTCTATCCCAATCAGAAGGATGCTACCGCCCTGCTGCAAGCAATAGAGAACACCCTTTCTACACTTGTTGAAGCAAGAGCAGCGTATACTACTGACAACGGCGATAATGAAGCCTATGCAGCTGGAGTAACCGCCACCGTGCCTTTTTCTGATCGTTTTAAAACCATTTTTTCTTATGGCTATAGAGAAACCGAAAATAAGACTACACAGAATATGGCCTATAATACCAACCTATCTCTGGGAGCGCATTACCGCGCACATAACAATACTTGGGTAGAAGGGACTCTAGGTTTTGTAAAAGCAAATGCCAGTGCTAGTGACTTTACAGATGTAAATGGTAGCGTTTTTGTGAAGTCTAGACCCCTACCGCTACAATACCTAGAAGTAGGCTACAGCAGAACCCTGCAAGATTTTAACGCAGCACTTATAGATGAAAAGATATTTATGAACAACTACGTTCTTAATTATAATATGGGCACCAACATCAATCTAGGTTGGTATACCGGTCTTATGCACACCCAACAAACCGATGGTAATAGTCGTAACCTGCTATTTAGTTCGCTGTACTATACATTTACAAAAAGCCCTACGCTTAAAGGTGGTATTAATTACCAATACCTGAGCTTTGCAAACCAAGTACCTACCTTATATTTTAGCCCCTCCACATACCAAGCGGCAGAGCTTTTCTTGGATCTCACAGGCACCTCTGGAAAATGGAGTTATGGCGCAAACGCCGCTGGCGGTTTACAACGCGTAGAAGATGATAAAGCCACCACACTCTTTCGTTTAGAAGGAAAGCTCAACTATACCCTTTCTAATCGTTTCCAAGCAGGCGCTTATGGGAAGTATAGTAATATTGCCTCTGCTACGGCAGCGGGTTTTGAATTTATGGAAGTTGGGGTTAAGGTTAGTGGGAGGTTTTAACCTTAGAGAAAAACTGAGCGTACTTTTTCAATTGTAATTACTTGAGTCGATTGAATTACCTTGACTGTTGGAGGCTCTTCAAACTTAAAGGTCTTTAACTCGTTAACTAAATCATTAAACTCTAAACTTGTTGCGACAACTACATTATCCAAACCAATAACATCACCAGATTTAATTTTCCTCTTTACGCCGAGAGCCTCTGTCTCATTTAAGGTAATTAAGTAACTTAAAGCTTTCCTGTGAACGTATTTCAACGCTATTGATTCTAAGTCTGCCTGTTTGTACCTTTCTCGAAGACTGGTTTTTACACTTAAACAAATTGGTCCTCTTTCGGAAGTGTAGAACATTAGGTCATAAACTACATTCGGAACAAACGCTACTTTTGCGCTCATATAGAGTGGTAAAATATTTTCTCTAATACAGAGAGATGCCAAGATATATTCAAACATCTTACCATTTAAGTTAGAGTTTCTTTGCGGATAAGATTCATACTTATCCCAGAATAGTTTTATATAATCCGACGGCTTATCATAATTGACTTCCATAAAGTCAGAAAAAAGTGTTTCAAATATATTTCCTGCTTTAGTATTTGACCCAATAACAATCCCTAATTGCTTAAGCATAATTTAATTTTTTTAATATTTTTTCCGCCGTAGCCTGAATAGCTGGAACAGCTACAGAATTACCAAATTGTTTATACGCTTGCGCATCCGAAACTACAATCTTGAAATCATCAGGAAAACCTTGCAGTCTTGCCCATTCTCTTGGTGTCATCTTTCTAATTCCTTCACGATTGACTTCTCCAGTAATATGCGTTACTGGAACAAAATTGGTAAGTCTATCATCTAACACTAAGTTTCGTTCTCTTCCCATTCCGCCGCAAACAACAGCATTTGCAATTCCATCATTTGCTATTATCTGATAACCAAAACCATTTCCTTTACTCTCGTGTCGAGCTCTATGATTTTTTAAAGTTTGAACATAAGTTGTAGACAAATAATACTTAACTGAAACTTCTTCTTTCTCTAAAACATCATCCAAAACTGCATCTGTCTTAGTAGGCTCTGGATATTGAAAATCGGAAATTCCTAAGTCTTTCCGGAAACCAACAATAAAAATCCTTTCACGATTTTGTGGCACACCGAACTCTTTGGCATTTAGGATTTGTGGCTCTGGAACATAGTAGTTTAAATCTTCCCGTAAGACGTTTAATATTGTTGCTAAGGTTTTTCCTTTATCATGATTTCGTAAACCTTTTACATTTTCAAGAAAAATTGCCTTTGGTTGTTTCTTTTTGATAATTTCTGCAACATCAAAAAACAACGTTCCTCGTGTATCTTCAAATCCACCACGTCTTCCAGCAATTGAGAATGCTTGACATGGAAATCCTGCACAGAGCACTTCAAAATTGTCAGGAATGTAACTTTTCGTCTCCTCTTTTGTAATGTCTCCAAATGGGATTTCTCCAAAATTGGCCTTATAGGTTTGTTTTGAATACTTGTCCCATTCGCTTGTAAAAACACATTTACCATCTAGGTTTTGAAATGCCAGTCTGAAACCACCAATTCCAGCAAATAAATCAATGAATTTGAATTTTGGTTTTTCTGGAGCTGTAAATGGAGTAGATTTATCAAGGTCAAAAATTAAATATTGAAGCGCCTCTTCTGCAACTTTATTGGTTACCTCACTAGTTGGATATTCTTTTTTAAGAATTTCCCTTACAAATTCAAGGGCGTCGTTTTTATAGAATTGAGAAACTCCGTTGGTATGATTGTGCAAATAATGTGTAAACGAAGCTGGCTTAGAGTTCTCTGGCTCAACAATTTTTATTTCAAACAGCTGCCCATCAATTTTTTCTATGTCAATTTTTTCTTTTATCATTAGGCCATTTTTGACTCCACAAGTTAAAAAAGATAAACTTGAAATAGGTACTGATTACTGATTTTTGTTCACATTTTAGTGTCAATAATCCAGTGCGAAAACCTCAACCACAAAAAACCACCACTCTCCCAAGTGATGGTCTTCTCTCCCAATCTAAAAAAAACTAACTATTGCTTTATAAACTTCCCGCTATAGGTGTTTGTGTTTGTATCTGTAATGGTATAGCCATATACTCCAGGGGCTAGTTGCCGTGGGTGGTACTGTGCACTTTTGCTGCCCATAATCATAAGGTCTTGTCGGTCTACAATGCGACCCATCATATCTACTACCGTGATTTGTGCAGCGTTCATCACCACAGGTAATTGTATGGTGGTTGCATTACTAAATGGATTTGGGTAGTTGCCTACACTCGCTGTTGGCATAGTATCTATAGCATCTATGGACAAGGTTTCTTGTGTTGTAAACCGTGCTTCTTGCAGGTTCATTTCTTTGGTCTGGAGACTACCGTCTTCTGAGACCATTGTAAAAACTATCGTGACTACATCTTCTAATTGTGCCTCTTCTATAGAGACCATATATTCTTGAGTAGTATCTGTAAGTGCTACTGTCGTTCTGTACTGTTCTTCCCAAAGGGTTATACTTTCTCGTACGAAAGTGATCTCCAGGTTTCCAGTACCACTTGCATTTAATTTAAAACTGTTGTAGGCCGTTAAGTCTACCGGCATAAATCGAGGAGTTAGGGCACGATACATCCCTACATAGGTATCTGTAGTTGCCTCCAGATGTGCATTACGTGCTACGGGAAATTCATTTGCCTCATAAGGGCTCGTATTTTCTGTAATCTCAAAGCCATCTATCGTAGTGCTAGGCTCACTATCATCTAATCCCCAAGGGCCATCTGATAAGAACAAATCATCTGCTACGTTTATCCCATCACCTATTCTAAACCCTATATCAAATAGAGGTCCCACAGCGATCTCTTGATAAGAGATATAATCTCCGTTTAAGTTAAGTGTTGTGTTCAAGGTTTGTGTAGTACTTGTTTCTGTAGCTCTTAGTCCTGCATCAAACGTAATTTCTTCGGTTTGATTGGTATTCATAATGACCAGATCCAGCTCGCCATTATAATAGCTGCCTTTTTTTACAAAAACAGTTGGTGGTGGTGAAAGCTCATATCCCGTAATAGGTTTTTGAGCTTCAAGTAGCGTCAATACTTCTCTTCCTAATACATACAGGTCATCTATAGAATTTGCCCATATCTGGAAGTTGTAATAGGTTGCTTCTTGCTCGTAGGCATCTATATTCCAATGACTATCGATACGAAAGTTAGTTTCATCCTCAGATAATTTCGCCGAAAGGCTTAATACAAATTCTGGTGCTCCATCTACATTCTTAATGAGCGATTTAATAAATTGATGATCATCTATAGTAATGGTAGACACCGCTAGCAACTCTGCTCCCAGCAAACGATCACAGATGTACTTTGTATGTTCATAAACTCCGTTTTCTGTTTTTAGAGCTAGTAAAGAAGCTACAGCATAGTCATTTCTTAAGTAATCTACTCCCAATACTTCTGTAGCATTTGTGATAGTTACTAGATCCTCTGGAGTAGAGTTTATTACCTCATCTTCTCCTATGGTTTGTAAGGGTATAAAATCTTCCAGAGAGATTGCGTCGTTAGCATTGCGTTGTGCATAATTTGCTGTTTTTGCTATACGGGCTGCTGTGGTCTTGTCAAAATGATGACTTGTTTTTGCACGATCATAATTACGTTTGTTAATTGCTTTAGACAGTCTGCTATTGCTTTCTAGTCCGCCATCATTTGCACTTGCAGTTTCTGGATCTATCACATCGCATTCTCCATATCCTGAGCATGAAGGGTCTTCACAATCTATGAGGCCGTCGCCATCATCATCTATACCGTTATCACATATTTCTTGAGGTACAGGAGCCGTGGGACAACGGGCGCCATCATTACTGGCACTTGAAGGTCCAAAAGCAAAGAGATTAGAATTCATCTCATTGGTACCGTCTAAATCCTGAACATTCTCAATAGCATATATGGTTCCCGTATTATTAGAAGAAACATAAAATTTACCAGACACATCAAAATAAACAGCTCCATAGGTATAGCTCAGCCCCGACAAAATAGGCACCTCCCCTAGGAGTAGTACATTCCCGCTAGTAGGATCAATGCGATATAGTTTATTAGTGTCTCTCTCTACAGCATATAGGTAGCCGTCTACTGCATTAAAGGCCCAGTCATGTATGCTTAGCCCTTGTGATAGATTAGCCGTTGCGAGGTAACCCCCGTAATTATTAGATTCTGGATTTAAATCTATGGTATAATAGGTAGAACCCCCTCCTTTTAAATAGTAGATACCATCTAGACTTACATCACCTATAAAGCGATTACTCAATGGAAGTTCATCTATATAAAAAGTAGTAGTTTCAAAATTTTTACCAATGCGCACAATAGTTTTTGAAGGAGAACTCAAAGAGCCCCAAATATATCCATCTGCAGGATTATAGCCTGTAGCATTTATACTACCTTCTGTAATATCTGATGCCACTTGGTAAGAACTCCCAGAAGCTAGGTCTATCGCATACACATCATTATACTGGAAAAGATAAGCGCTGTAATCGCAATTAAAAGGAATATCTTGAGCTGTTAAAGTCAGGCTTTGCGCTCCACAGAAAAGGATTACTGCTAAGGTTTTTAATGAGGATAGTTTTGCATTCATGCTCTCTTATATTGTGTTTATAAGAGCAAATCTAGAACGAAAAAGAGCCTTAAAATGAAGTATTCGCTAGGCGTGATTAATAGGTCGGTAAATTGCCGTTTACTATAGACGGGTGGTTTTTAGAGTAAATTAAGACGGCGCATAAGTTCTGGCCTATTAGACCTGCTTATAGGCACAACATCTTTCTCAATAAGGACGCTATTATCTTCTATATCAATAATACGTTTAAAATTTATGATATACGATCTATGTATTTTCAAGAAGAGACTATCCGGTAGTTTTTCTTCTATTTTTTTAAGTGTGGAGTGTACCGTATAACTCTTATCATCTGTCTTAATAAGTATGTAATCACCTTTTGCTTCGATAAGGTATATTTTATCAAATTCTATTTTGATGAGACGCCTGTCTATATTTACATACATCTCTTTTTCTGTAGCGATTTCTGATGCGACAGTCGGTGTTTCTTCTCCCAGAGCAGCAGGAGCTGCTTTAACATTTTGCACCTTAGTCATCGCCTTCATAAAGCGTGGTAAGGTGATAGGTTTTACCAGATAATCTACAATACAATCGTACTCAAAGGCTTCTATCGCAAAATTTCTATCTGAGGTAGTGAGTACAATTTTAGGTGGGTTCTTGAGCGTGTTTATAAAGTCAAAACCTGTAAAATCTGGCATATGTATATCCAGAAAAATGAGGTCAATATCATTCTTATTTAAGAATTTTATCGCCTGCATGGCATTAGAAAATTGATCTATAACGTTCAGGCTTTCCACTTGATCGCACAGGTGAGCGACAATAGTTCTTGCTGCCATCTCATCATCTACTATAATACAATTCAAAGCTTATGTATGTGTTTATACCATTTATTAATTATTCCAAGGATAAAGTAAGCAGAAAATCTTGAATTCTCTCTAAAATGCTCTCAAATTCTTTACCTAATCCAATTTCACCTTGCAGTAGCTGTTCTTCATAATCAATGGCAACTTGATAACTCTTTTCTAGACTAAGGATGCCAAATTTATGTTTGAGTTTATGCACGTTTTCGGCCGCTTTCGCGAAAGCGTGATTCTCCATATTCTCTTTATATAATGCCATTTCTCCAGGCAACTCTGCTTTTACAACTGCGATAAGTTTTTTTTCAAAATCTGTATCACCCCCAGAAAGTTCTTTAATGTATTTAAGACTGGGCTTCTCCATCTGTAAAAGTTTTAGGTATAGTAAAATAAAAGGTTGTCCCTACTCCTTCTTCACTCTCTAGCCAAATATCTCCTTTATACAAATCCACTATTTTCTTCACTATAGACAAGCCTATCCCCGTAGAATTTTTATTAGTATGGAGCGATTGAAAAATCATAAATATTTTCTTGTGATACTGCTTTTCTATTCCAATGCCATTGTCGCATACAGCAAATTCATAAAACCCATCATCATCACGGCAAGAAACATGAATCAATCCCTTCTCCTTGTCGCAATACTGTATGGCGTTACTTATAAGATTCTGAAAAAGCTGTTGTACTCTCGCTCTATCTCCTTTTAATACCGGTAAATCCTTATCTACGGTAACAAAAATATGTTCCGGAATATGCAGTAAATCAATAATATCTACTAGCACTTGTTGGGTAGGCACATCTTTATAGATTACCCTATTTCTTGAAACACTAGAGTAGTTAAGAACATCAGCAATAAGTGCTTCCATTTTTTCTAATGTGGTCTCAATAAGATCGAGATTATCTAGAGTAACGGCATCTAATTTACCTACATTATCTTCTTTTACCCAAGATACTAGTGCATGAATCCCGCGCAAGGGAGACTTAAGATCGTGAGATACCACGTGGGCATACTCTTGTAACTCATCATTACTACGTTCAAGATCGGTTAGTAAACGTTCTTTCTGAAGCTCTAAAAGTCTAAATTCAGTAATATCTCGCACAATACCTTGGGCTGCCACAGGAGCTCCTTTTTCATCATATATAAGACTGGCATTAATGTGTACCAAGCGAGTGCTATTATTTGCAATAATGATTTTTACATTAAAATCTGTAATGGCACCTTCATTAAGTAGGGTGGTAAATCCTTTAGTCACATTATATTGTTCTTCTGGATGAACAAGATTCATAAGATTAATAGCGTCAGCAATGGAATACCCCAATAAAACTTCGGCTGCATCATTCATCTTTATAACATCTCCCTTAAGATCCATTACAACATAGGCATCTACAATATTTTCAAAAACCCCTTTAAGCTCTGTTGTGGTCTCTTTAACAGTACTTTCCAGTTTTTTGTTAGTGACTTTTAACTCTTCAGATTTAAAGTAAAGTTCTCGTGACTTCTCCTCAAGAATGCGTTCGGCCTCCTTTCGGGCGGCTTTCTCGCGAGCAAGTGCTCGCTCATACATTTTGATTTTAGAATCATCCATTTGTCGCAATACTGAATTTTACCTCAGTACCATTTTCTTTAAGTTTCTCTACTAAGATAGTAGCTTTTGTGTCAAAAAATTCAAAAGTTTTATTCATAAGCCCTCTACCAAACGCATGCATGGCTCTACTAGAGCTATAAACCATAACTAAAGTAGATGCTGTTTTTTCTAAAACAGTAAATGTAGGGAGCTCTGCATCTGGATAGATCTTGCGCACTTCTACATGGATATGATTCTCTATGGACGATAGCATCTCTATAGGGTCTGTATACTGCTTTAAAAAACTAGGATAACTTTTTTTAACTACACTAAAAAAATGCTCTCCATACACTAACAGCAACTCATCAATAGAGAGACCAGTTTCCCCACTAAGATTAGTAAGCAGGTTTACCATTTCGGTAAAACTGTAGGTCCCAACTGCGGTATACACTCCGTTAGACGGCAACTCTGATTCATTGAGAATAGTATCAACCATCTCAAAGCCAAACTTTTTTTCTACTAGATCTAAAAATTCTGTAAAAACTATTCCTTTCATTTTGACTTTATTAATTCGTTCATACTCCAATAATTTAATGCCGTTTCTATTTTTGCTACGTACTCACTATACTTAAGGGGTTTGATAATATAACCCGCAAC
>JALZVV010000091.1 GCA_023299935.1 Dokdonia sp. | reverse complement strand
TCTACTCTCTGAAGTAGTTGTAAGTGCCCCGAAAAAAGGAAAATTCAAAACCAAAAAACTCAAAGCAGAAACCCATCAAGACATCAACGCCTGCTGGCTACCTACCGTAGAGAGTGAAGTGGCTGTGCTGTTTAATCGTATTGAAGGGAAATCTTCTAAAATTGCTACTTTGCAACTTCCTATAAATGCAGAAGCGCAATACAAGTCTAAAGGAAAAGGCAAAGTCTCTACTGTATTTAGAATCCAGTTTTATGAAAATGATGGCGGAAAACCTGGCTTGCCTTATCCTCACGAAAAAATTGTTTTTCTTATTAGTGACCTTGAAGACAAAGTATTTGAATTAGACATTCTTTCTAAACGTATTTTTATACCTGAAAATGGATTATTTGCTTCTTTACAGGTTCTTGGTTATGCAGATCAAGAGGGCAAACTCGCCCAATCTAAAAAATATCGCGAAATCAAAACAAGAGCCGGGATCAAAAAAATATCTACTGCTTTTAGACCTTTATTACCCTTTTCTAATGATAGGCCATCCCAACAAACTTTTGTGCGCAGAGTATTTTTGAACAATAAAAAATGGCAAGTTTTTGATGAGCGTTACAACGAAAATTCCAATCTCATTCAGGGTAATCATCGCAACTATGCGATGGGAGCCATTATGCACGTCTATCAAGAATAAGAACTATGAAAATCTCTGTCGAACTCACTTTTAGTCCACTACAAGATGATTATGAAGCTCATATTATAAGCTTCATTCAACGTTTAAGAAACTCTGGAATCAAGATTCAAGAAAACCCTCTTGCTACTCAAGTTTATGGCGAATACGACAATGTTATGGACGTACTTCAAAAAGAAATGAAACGTAGTTTTCAAGAAATAGGCATTGGTCTTTTCTATATAAAACTAGTAAAAACAGATCGCTCGGACTATGCAGCAGATTATTGATTTTTTTCTCTCTCCGTATCAAGAAGCAACAACCATAAATATCGCACTAGAAATAATAGGCGTTATTTTTGGAGTAGTTGGCGTCTGGTTTGGTAAAAAAGAGCATATTCTCGTATATCCTCTAGGCATCGTGAGCACAGTTATTTTTGTGTATCTCTGCTATATTTTTAGCCTATATGGAGATGTGATTATTAATGTCTATTACACCCTAATGGCTATATATGGCTGGTATATGTGGACTCAAATTAAGGATGGCTCATCATTAGCCATTAGCACCACATCCTCTAAAGACAGAACAAAAGCCATAATCATATTTGCCCTAACCGCTTTATTGGTGATTGCCGTATATCTTTATGAAAACAAATTTGATAAATGGACAGACTATGTAGACACTATAACCACTGGACTTTGTTTTGCTGCTATGTGGCTTATGGCCAATAAAAAAATAGAACATTGGCTTTTATGGATTATTGCTAATATTATTTCGATACCCCTCTATTTTGTAAAAGGATTAGGTTTCACGGGCATTCAATTTATCATACTTTTGATTATTGCTATTCAAGGCTATATCGCGTGGAAGAAACACTTAAACAACACCCAAGCAATTGCATAAAAATTTGTCTCTTTGGACCAGAGAGTAGTGGGAAGAGTACGCTTTCTCGAAAGCTTGCTCAACACTATAAAGCACCCTTAGTTCCCGAATATGCAAGGGAATATTTACAGCAATTATGGGATGAACAGCAATTAATCTGTAGACCTGAAGATATTCTCCCCATTGCACAAGGACAGATGGCTTCAGAAAATCAGGCGGTCAAAAAAGCAGAGAATATGGTAATTTGTGATACAGATTTGCTCAGCACAAAGGTCTATAGCGAGGTCTATTATAAGGGTTGGTGTCCGGATATTTTGGATAAATATGCAACTGAAAATACCTATGATTTATATCTATTAACCTATATTGACTCCCCTTGGGAAGCAGATGACCTAAGAGACAGACCTGAACAACGCGAAGAAATGTTTGCATATTTTAAGGATGCCTTAGAGCGTTATAATCGCCCATACTGTCTTCTTAAAGGGAACGTAGAAGATCGTCTAAAGCGGTCAATGCAACAAATAAACAAACTACTAGCTTGAATATAACAGAAAAAGATATCCAATTACTTAGCTCCAAAGGAATCACATTGGACCAGGTTCAGAATCAGCTTGCTTTGTTTCGTCAAGGCATCCCTTTTTCAGATTTAAGAAACCCTGCAACCGTAGGTCACGGTTTGTATGCCTATAGTAAAGAGCAACAGGAAGAGTTAGCTGCATTATTTGACACTGAAAAAGAAAACTTAGACGTACTAAAATTCACTCCGGCTTCAGGAGCGGCAACAAGAATGTTCCAATTTTTATTCACTTTTTTAGAAGAATATAATCCTGAAAATGAAACAGTAAACGCTTACATAAATAGGAAAAATGCTCAAAACCTTAGACTGTTTTTTGTAGGTTTAGACAGTTTTCCCTTCTTTGAAGCAGTACAGGAAAAACTCAAAAAAAGTTATCCAGAACAAGAGCAAACTAATGTAGACAAAAACAGATACCGATTTGTGCAAATCATGCTTGGAAAAGATAATTTGAATTTTGGGGATATTCCTAAAGGACTCTTTCCCTTTCATCAGTATAAAAAACAGAATTCTACAGCTTTTGAAGAGCATCTTTATGAAGCTAGTTTTTATGCAAAGACTAAGGGCAAGGCACGACTTCACTTTACTATATCTAAGGAACACGAAAAAAGCTTTAAAGGAAAGTTTAATGAATGTCAAGAATTCATAGAGAAAAAAACAAACACCTCTTTTGAGATTAGCTATTCCTTTCAAAAGCAATCTACAGATACCATTGCAGTTACTTTAGATAATGAACTGGTGCGCAATGAAGATGGAAACCTATATTTAAGACCCGGTGGACATGGAGCGCTTATCGAAAACCTTAATGAGCAGTTAGCAGATATTATTTTCATCAAAAATATTGATAATGTAGTCGTCTATAAATTCAAAGAAACGGCAGCCTTATATAAAAAAGTGCTAGCGGGAAAACTTTTGCAATTGCAGAAACAGGCATTTAATTTTCTTAAAATTATTGACGCTGTAGCGTTGGATGAAGAAACGGTGTTTAAGATTGTCTACTTTTTGCAAAATGCTTTTAGTATAAAACTCGCATCAGACTTTGAGAAGTATTCTCGTAAATATCAGATAGAATATTTAAGAGAACAACTAGACCGCCCTATTAGAGTTTGCGGCATGGTAAAGAATGAAGGAGAACCTGGCGGGGGGCCGTTTTGGGTCAAACATGAAAGTGGGAAAATTAGCCTACAAATTGTAGAAAGCGTTCAAATTGACCCTAAAAGTGAACGCCAGCAGCAGATTAAGATAGCCTCAACACATTTTAATCCAGTAGATATCGTGTGCGGTGTAAAAAATTATAAAGGTGAAAAATATGATCTCCATAAATTTGTAGATAAAAAAACTGCCTTTATCACTCACAAAACGATACAAGGAGCACCTATTAAAGCTATTGAACATCCTGGCTTATGGAATGGTGCCATGGCGCATTGGAACACCATTTTTGTTGAGGTTCCACTTATTACATTTAATCCCGTTAAAAATGTAAATGACTTATTGAATCCTGCGCATCAGGCAGAACGATAGTTTTCTGGCATGAACAAAGAGCAACTCCGTACTGAACTTAGCTTTAAGGCGACCCGCAGCAGTGGCCCGGGAGGTCAGCATGTGAATAAAACCAGTACTCGAGTTGAGCTAAGTTGGTGTATAGAAGAATCACTTGTGTTTTCTGAAAAAGAAAAAATTCGATTGAAAAGCAAACTTGCTAATCGTATTACTAAAGAAGGATATTTGCTACTCGCTTCACAAAATAGCAGAAGCCAGTTCAAAAACAAAGCAGATGTTATTACTCGCTTTTATTCCTTATTAGAAATAGGACTTAAAGAAGAAAAGCCTCGTAAGAAAACAAAACCATCTGTTGCGGCTAAACGCAAACGTCTCAAAGCAAAAAAAGTTCAGGCAGATAAGAAAGCTAATCGCAGAAAACCTGATTATTAGGATAGTTAGTAGTTAGTAAATCAATTTTTCTAAACTACATTACAAATTCCTACGCCCGGGACTAGGAACTCTAAATTTAAAAAATAAAAGTTACATTCCTCTTTCCTACTTATTAATATAGTTTATATCTTTGACCCATCTCAAAGGGGTGCCTATTAAATTTGGCTGAGATTATACCCATTGAACCTAGAACAGGTAATGCTGTTTAGGAATCGAGTACAGTTAACAATGGCGATTGGTCGTTCTTAACTAAGAAGTTTGGTGAATGACTATCATACTTCTCGATTTGAGAATGCTATTTTATAATAGCCCCTCTTCAATACGCACATAGCTGTTCGGGTATATCAAGTATTTTAAGAATAATCACCTCTATTATTCAGAACACTCTAATCAACACGCTATGAAAAAGATTCAATGTAGTCTTGTAGTAATGTTAACTTTTTTCGCTTTCGCGAAAGCACAACAAACACCAATCGACACCACCAATGTAAACACCTTAGAAGAAGTGTTACTACAATCGGTAAGGGTCAAGGCAGATTCACCGATCACTCACTCTAATTTATCCAAAGAACAATTAGCAGAGCGCAACTTAGGTCAGGACATTGCTACGCAACTCAACTTTTTACCTAGTGTAGTCACCACCTCAGATGCTGGTGCGGGAATTGGGTATACCGGATTTAGAGTACGAGGAACAGGCAACCAAGGAATCAACGTGACCATTAATGGTATACCTTATAACGATGCTGAGAGTGCTACCAGTTTTTTCGTAAACCTTCAAGACTTTACTTCGTCTATAGAAAACCTGCAGTTACAAAGAGGTGTAGGAACATCTACAAATGGCCCTGGAGCTTTTGGAGCGAGTCTAAATATCTTGACAGATGCGGTTGTAGATGAAGCTTTTGGAAGCACTTCACACTCTATAGGCTCTTTCGGGACAAGACGTCATAATGTGAAATTTAGCACAGGATTACTCAATGATCATATCGAAATTTCTGGAAGATTATCTCAGATTAAATCAGATGGTTATGTAGATCGTGCTACTTCGGACTTAAATTCGTATTTCTTACAAGCCGCTTACAAGGATGAAAACACACTTATTAAAGCCATTAATTTTGCAGGTTCTGAGATTACTTACCAATCTTGGTTTGGTCTAGATAGAGAAACTTTAGAAAGTGATCGAACCTTTAATCCTGCCGGTCAATTTACAGATGAGAACGGGAATATTAGATTTCACCAAAACCAAGTAGACAACTACAAACAAGACCATTACCAATTGCACTGGAACCAGAAATATGACAACAACTGGAGTTCCAATGTGAGTTTAAATTACACCTATGGACGTGGTTTTTTTGAAGAGTATGAAGAGGATGATGATCTAGCTTTCTATGGTATTTCTGACGTTGTTATTGGAGATGAAACTATTACGACTTCAGATATTATACGTCGTCGCTGGTTGGACAATGATTTTTATGTACTCAATGCAAGTTTAAACTATAAGAACAACCATTGGGATGTGACTTCTGGTTTATATGGAAGTTATTATACTGGAGATCATTTTGGAGAAGTGGTATGGGCACGATTTGCCAGCGACTCTGAAATAGGGGATACATACTATTTTGGAACAGGAGATAAAACCGAATTTTCTGTTTTCTCTAAAGCTACTTACAAACTTAATGACAAGTGGAGTCTTTATGGCGATTTACAAGGAAGGTTTGTAGATTATGAGACTGATGGTCTCAACTCAGATGTAACAGAATTCGTGATTGACGAGTCCTATAGCTTCTTTAATCCAAAAACGGGAGTAACATTTACCTTAAATGACAAAAACCAATTTTATGGAAGTTATGCTAGAGCAAATCGTGAGCCTAACCGCACCGATTTTGAAAATGGAGATCCAAGACCAGAAGAGCTTAATGATTTTGAACTAGGGTGGCGATACAATGCTCCTAAACTTAAGCTTAATATTAATGGATATTACTTAGCATTTAAAGATCAATTAGTGGTGTCTGGCATAGATGACGTAGGTGCTCCCATACGCAGCAATAGTGGTAAAAGTTATAGAGCAGGTATAGAGATAGAAGCGGCAGTCCAACTTACATCTCAATTTAGTATATATCCTAATATCGCTTTAAGCGAAAATAAAAACAAAGATTTCTTATTCCAGAGAGATGGCATTTTACAAAACTTAGGCGATACTGAGATTTCTTTTTCACCTAGCGTAGTCGCAGGTAATACATTACAATATCAACCTGTAAAAGGACTTAATATTCAATTTCTATCCAAGTTTGTGGGAGAACAATATTTGGGAAATATAGACAGTCCTACATCCTTATTGGATAGTTATTTTGTAAACGATTTTAATGTAATTTATGAATTAGGAGAGTTTGCATTTTTTAAAGGTGTAACTTTTAATCTATTGGTAAATAATGTATTTGATGAGTCCTTTGAGTCTAATGGTTTCTTCTTCACCTTTGATGATGATTTTAGTGTGCCTGGAGAAGTAACTACTATAGAAGGTGCTGGTTTCTACCCACAAGCAGGAACCAATTTTCTGTTAGGAACGACACTTAGATTTTAATACGTATTTGCAATTTTAAATAAGAAAATGCTTGTTTACAACAATCGAAACAGCCGTTGTAAACAAGCATTTTAACTAGTATTTGTTTATATTACTCAGGCATTAATATCGCTAAGAAATACTTGTCATCTAGAAATTGCTGCGCTACTTTTTGAATTTGATCTGCAGTAAGAGCATTCACTCTTTTCTCATAGTCTAAAATATAGTCATCCCCACGATTTTCTTGATCTAAATTAAGTAAATTGCCTATCCAAAAATTATTCGTTTTTTGAGCCTCTTTACGAGCAACGAGATAGGTTTCCTGAACCTTTGCAAGATCCTCTGCACTAACTCCATTTTTCTTTATTTTCTCTACTTTTGGGATGGATGCAGCAACTAACGTATCTACATTTTCAGGGCCTGTATTTATTAATTAACTTATTAAATTTAAGTATTTTAACTTTAAACACTTTTGTCCATATCTATTATTAAGAGAGATTTAATACTTTTAAATAATAATTTGCCTAACACATAAAGAGAGTCGCATTCTCAAACAAAAGCCCTCTATTCAAGAAAAATGCAATTTAAAAATGCTATTAATTGGATACCGTTATGATTCCCCCATTTTCCGTCACTCTATAAGGGAGCATCGTAAACTCTAGAGTCTGGCCATCTGCTTGACCTGTAAAAAGATTATAGCGATTAGCATCATCACACTGGGATTGCGCAAATATGCCATCCGCAATTACCATGGTCGAACAATCATTAGGCACACGATTAGGGTCAGAAGCTTCCCATGCCAAAAGACCACTTCCTGTATTAATAACAAAAACACCGCGTATCCCTCCTAGCGGAGTATAAATTGGATTTGCCGGAATATCTAAGTCCAAAGACTCTATTGAGCTGAGCTGAATACTAAAATTAGCATCAAATAAAAAAGGATTTCTATTGTTTCCATCATCATCACCTTGACATCCTGTTAAAATGAGGAGTACAAGAAGTAAAAAAGAAGCTATGCGCATAAACTTATAAATTTTAATATAATCGCTTTCGCGAAAGCCATCTTAACCTCAAGACTAGCCTTTGCAATGTACTACAAAACGCAATACCAAGGCAAATATTTTGTATATTTGATAAAGGTCCCTTTGAGTGGGATTTTTTCATTTCCACCTTCGTGGAAATCTTTTTTTATACAAAAATTGCTATTTAAAAATATATTAGGACGATGAGTAAAGTAAATTATTACACCGCCGAAGGATTAAAAAAATTAAAAGATGAGTTAGATCAACTACGAGATGTAGAAAGACCTAAAGCATCACAGGCTATTGCCGAAGCTAGAGATAAAGGAGATCTTAGTGAAAATGCTGAGTATGACGCGGCAAAAGAAGCTCAAGGAATGCTAGAAATGCGCATTTCTCAAATGGAAGAACTAATGTCTAGCGCACGTATTATAGATGAATCCCAATTAGACACTAGTAAAGTATTAGTACATTCCCGTGTTAAGATTAAAAACCAAATTAACGGAATGGAAATGACCTATAAATTAGTCGCTCAAAACGAGGCAGATGTTAAAACAGGTAAAATCTCTGTAGACTCCCCAATAGGAAAAGGTCTACTAGGTCTTAAAGTGGGAGAAGTCGCTGAAATTAAAGTCCCTAGTGGGGTTATGAAATTTGATATAGTAGAAATTAGTAGGGATTAACGATTGGAGATTGGAGATTTTTGAAGTAATAAAACAAGGTGGTTGAGTGATTTTGCTTTTGTAAAAAGTAAAACTGTATCGAAACTACAGCAG
>JALZVV010000090.1 GCA_023299935.1 Dokdonia sp. | reverse complement strand
AGATCCTGACCTCCGTCAGGATAAGCGACTCACAAACTTTCGTTTAAAACGAAAGCAGTTCGCTGCTTACATATTCCTTCTATACTGCCCTCCTACTTCAAATAGAGCGCTAGTAATTTGCCCAAGGGAACATACCTTAGTCGCTTCCATTAATTCTTCAAAAATGTTACGATTATTTACGGCAGCATCTTGAATTCTTTCAATCTGCTTATTAATCTTATGCGCTTGTGTATCGTTAAGATGCTCTAGCATTGTGATTTGATATTGCTTCTCTTCTTCGGTAGCTCTAATTACTTCTGCAGGTCGTACAGTTGGGCTTCCTTTAGAGCTCAAGAAGGTATTTACCCCTATAATTGGGAACTCTCCTGTATGCTTTAAGGTTTCATAATACAAGCTTTCTTCTTGTATTTTACTTCGTTGATACATGGTTTCCATCGCTCCTAAAACACCACCACGCTCTGTGATACGATCAAATTCAGTTAATACAGCTTCTTCTACAAGATCTGTAAGCTCTTCGATAATAAAGGCACCTTGAATAGGGTTTTCATTTTTAGCTAGACCTAATTCTTTATTGATAATTAACTGGATAGCCATCGCTCTACGTACACTCTCTTCTGTAGGCGTTGTAATCGCCTCATCATAGGCATTAGTATGTAATGAGTTACAGTTGTCATTAATCGCATACAAGGCTTGTAGGGTCGTTCTAATATCATTAAAATCGATCTCCTGAGCGTGTAAACTGCGTCCTGAAGTCTGAATATGATATTTAAGCATTTGCGCACGTGCATTTGCGCCGTATTTTTTCTTTAAGGCTTTTGCCCAAATACGTCTAGCTACACGGCCTATTACCGAATATTCTGGATCTATACCATTAGAGAAAAAGAACGATAAGTTCGGACCAAATTTATTGATATCCATCCCACGACTTAAGTAATACTCTACATAAGTAAAACCATTGGATAGCGTTAATGCTAGTTGTGTGATAGGATTGGCCCCTGCTTCTGCAATATGATATCCTGATATTGATACCGAATAGAAGTTACGTACTTTTTCTTCTATAAAATACTCTTGTACATCACCCATTAAACGTAGGGCAAACTCTGTAGAGAAAATACACGTATTTTGCGCTTGATCTTCCTTAAGGATATCTGCCTGTACCGTACCACGTACTTGTGTTAGGGTTTCTACTTTAATACGATTATACACATCTATAGGTAATACCTGGTCTCCAGTTACTCCTAAAAGCATTAATCCTAAACCATCATTACCTTCTGGTAAATCGCCTTGGTAGGCTGGTCGTACTTTATCTTTATAGATTGCAGCTATTTTTGCAGCTACTTCATTTTCTATATTATTTTCTTTAATGTATTTTTCGCAATTTTGATCTATGGCAGCATTCATAAAGAACCCAAGCAGCATAGGTGCTGGTCCATTTATAGTCATACTCACCGAAGTCATTGCGTGGCTTAAATCAAAACCAGAATACAATTTCTTAGCATCGTCCAGACAGCAGATGCTCACTCCTGCATTACCAATCTTTCCGTAAATATCAGGACGTTTCCCTGGATCATTACCGTATAAGGTTACACTATCAAAAGCGGTACTTAACCGTTTTGCAGGCATTCCTAAGCTCACATAGTGAAAACGCTTATTAGTACGCTCTGGACCTCCTTCTCCTGCAAACATACGTGTTGGGTCTTCTCCTGTACGTTTAAAAGGATATAGTCCCGATGTGTACGGGAACTCTCCTGGCACATTTTCTTGTAATGCCCAACGTAAAATATCACCCCAAGCTTCGTACTTAGGTAAGGCTACTTTAGGAATCTGTGTGTGTGATAAGGATTCTGTATGTGTGTCTATTTTAATCTCTTTATCACGTACTTTAAAGCTGTATACTGGTGCTTTGTAACGATTTACTTTTTCTTCCCAACCTGTAATTACCTCCCAGTTATACGGATCTAGGTTTAGCTTAACTCGGTCAAATTCAGCAATAAGTAGTTTTACTAAATCTTGTTCAATTTCACTCTCATTGATTTCTACCCCTGCTTTAGTAAGCAATGGCGTATTTTGAGCTACGCTCTCTATGGTTTTATAAATTCCATAAAGCGTTTGTGCAGTTTTTTGTTGCGCTTTCGCGAAAGCGTCATAGGCACGGTTACTTTCAGAAATCTCACTCAGGTATCTTGTACGCGCAGGAGGAATAATAAAGATTTTCTCACTCATCTCCTTACTAATTTCAAAAGTAGATGACAAATCTGCCTCCGTTGCTTTATCCACCTGCTCCATAATCTTCTTATAGAGTGTATTCATTCCAGGATCGTTAAACTGACTGGCAATTGTTCCAAAAACAGGTAAATCATCTTGATGCGTTTCCCAAAGTTGGTGATTACGCATATATTGTTTTTTAACATCACGCAGTGCATCTAGCGAGCCTCGCTTGTCAAACTTATTAATAGCCACTAGATCTGCAAAGTCAAGCATATCTATTTTTTCTAGCTGTGTAGCTGCCCCAAATTCTGGAGTCATTACATATAAAGACACATCAGAGTGCTCTATAATTTCTGTATCACTCTGCCCTATTCCAGAAGTTTCAAGAATAATCAAGTCATACTCTGCCGCTTTAAGGACCTGCACCGCTTCATTTACATACTTAGAAAGCGCAAGATTACTCTGTCTTGTTGCTAACGAACGCATATATACTCTAGGTGAGTTAATAGCATTCATACGAATACGATCTCCTAATAAAGCGCCTCCAGTTTTACGCTTAGAAGGATCTACTGATATTAATCCAATGGTTTTTTCTGGAAAATCAACCAAGAAACGTCGTACGAGTTCATCTACAAGCGAACTTTTTCCAGCACCACCTGTTCCTGTAATTCCAAGAACCGGAGTTTGTGAAGCCTCATTCTTTTTATGTATTGTATCTAGCATTTCTGCAGCTACATCTGGAAAATTTTCTGCAGATGAAATCACGCGTGCAATTGCGGTAGGAACCTTATCTGTAAGATGATTTACCTCTACGTTAAGAGAATCACCAATAGCATAATCAGATTGTTGTACAAGGTCATTAATCATTCCTTGTAAGCCTAACTCACGACCATCATCTGGAGAATAAATACGTGTAATCCCATAATCCATAAGATCTTTAATCTCTTCTGGAAGGATTACACCACCACCACCACCAAAAATCTTAATATGCCCTGCTCCTTTTTCTTTAAGCAAGTCGTACATATACTTAAAGTACTCGTTATGCCCTCCTTGATACGAAGTCATTGCAATAGCATTAGCATCTTCTTGAATCGCAGTATTTACCACTTCTTCTACAGAGCGATCGTGCCCAAGGTGAATAACCTCTACGCCTGTACTTTGTATGATACGGCGCATAATATTAATCGCAGCATCGTGTCCGTCAAAAAGACTGGCGGCGGTTACAATACGTACTTTGTGCTTGGGAGTATAAGGTGT
This sequence comes from Dokdonia sp., assembly GCA_023299935.1. Lineage (GTDB taxonomy): Bacteria > Bacteroidota > Bacteroidia > Flavobacteriales > Flavobacteriaceae > Dokdonia. The sequence goes on along the minus strand of JALZVV010000090.1, from coordinate 1,146 downwards.
GATTTGTTCCATTGGTAATTTATAGTCGCTATTAGTACGTAAAATTACGAAATCGTTAGCTAATCTTTGTCATTATTGAGAATTTTACAACTTGTATAAATCTCCTTGCTGTGCAAAGCGAAAGCCTTGAGTCTCTAATACCTTTCGTCCTTCAAATTCAGGATTTAAGGCGGGATTAGAATGATTAAAATGTATGAAGATCACTTTGGTAAGTGTTGCTTTGTCTGCTTTTGCAAAAGCGGCTACCGTCTCCTCAACAAAAGGATGTGGGACTTCACTCATAGGTCTCGGGATTTCTCCATCTGCAAAAAAAGTAGCATCCAAGAAGGCATAATCTACTTTTTGAACTTCTTCTAAAATATCTTTATCCCAACTGGACCACTTATCAATATCAGGAATAAAGAGTGCTGATTTATTAGGGCCAACAATTTTATAACCCACTGTTTCTGAATACTCATCGCGATGTGGCACCAAAAAAGGGGTTACTTTGAGTGCTGACGATACTTGAACGGCTGTCTCATTGCCTAAGGGCAGTAAACGTATATTCTTTAAGGCTATGAGTTGATCCCAAGGACCATTGGACTCCAAAAAAGTTTTCATCTTAGGCATCGCCATCACCGGAATACTTGATGAACCCATTGCCTCTTTTCCTAAATGCATTAAACCTGTGTAATGCCCCATATGAGCGTGAGTTAGAAATATGCCATCAATAATTCTATCAGTTTTTAAATACTTACTTTCCAATAGCGCCAATTGTTCTGGCATATCAGGCGTAGCCTCAAAAAGGAATTTCTTTTGGTTTTTTGGATCTAGAAGTCCGAGGGAAGCCACTAATTCTCTTTTAGTAAGCACTTCCATTACTGCTTCAAACTCAGCAGTATTATTAATATGGGGATAACCTCCATCCTGCGCAATTCCTAAAATAGCAATGTATGGCGTATTGGGTAGCGGCAACATTTTATGTATCCCTTTATCTTCTTTACAAGAAAAACAGATAAAAATACATATGAGCATGGCATTCTTAATATTCATACCTTTGGTTTATAGATTTTAAAAATAACTAAATGAAAAAGATAACTGCCCTTTTACTCGTATTTACTTTGTTTTCTTGTACAGAATTACAGCAAATAGCTGGTGAAATCGCTG
>JALZVV010000089.1 GCA_023299935.1 Dokdonia sp. | reverse complement strand
CATTATATCAATAATGGCTATTTCAACACAAAAGTAGACTTTGAGATAAAAAAAGACAGTAACCAAAGAGCTGCCGTAAATTATAAAGTAGATTTAGAGGAACCCTATTTACTGGACTCCATTACACCTGTTATTGCATCGCCGGTAGCCGACTCCATCTACAACGCCCATCGTAGCGAATCGTTTTTAAGGCCAGGAGACCGCTATCAGACCTTCAACATTAATAGAGAGACGCAACGTTTAGAATATTTATTTCGGAATAATGGTTTGTACCATTTTGAAGCAGATCGTATAAGGTTAATACTTGACACTGTAGCTACTGGTCACAAAGCAAATATAGAATACATTGTAGATAACCGTACCGAAGTTATTAATGACACCATTCGTACCTTCCCTTTTAAAGTCCATAAAATTAGTGAGGTAAATATTATCACAGATTATAGTTTTACTAAAAGAGAGCAAGCTTACAAGGATACCCTTACAACCTCTGAGGGATATACCCTTCTTGCCTATGATAAAATTAATTATAAGACTAAAGCACTTACTGATATCTTATCCATCAAGCGAGGTGATATCTATAGGGACATTGACAGAACTCGAACTCTTACTAGGCTGAGTAGGCTAGGTACTTTTAAATACCCCAGTATACAATATATTGAAGACCCTAAAGATACTACACGTACTGACCTTATTGCCAGTATTAGACTTACTCCTCTAGAAAAATACAAGTTTAGAACAGATTTTGATGCCTCTACCTCAAACATTCAAAATATAGGTGTTGCAGGTTTTGGTTCTTTACTAATACGTAACATCTTTAGAGGAGCAGAGACATTGGAAATCTCAGGTAGAGGAAGTATTGGCGCTTCTGATGATGTGGCCAATGCAGATGACGGTTTTTTTAATATCTCCGAGATAGGTGCAGATTTAAGTCTGACATTTCCACGAATCTTTTTTCCTGTCAATACTAGAAAATTAATTCCAGCAGATTGGCAACCCAGCACTAGATTTAATCTAGGTGTAAGCGCGCAAAGAAATATTGGACTGGACAAGCAAAGTGTGGCAGCCCGTTTAGGGTATAGCTGGCAACCCTCAAGAACCAGCAGTTATACTTTTGATTTACTGGATGCACAATATGTGCGTAATTTGAACACCGCAAATTACTTTAATATTTATGTAAATAGTTTTGATGATTTAAACAACCTAGCTGTCCAGAATATTAATAATGTAAACCCTGACTATTTTGAGGTAGATGCTAATGGTAATAGCCAATTAAGTATTCCTAATGGGGCTCAGAATTTCATCAATGATTTTGACAACGGTGAGATTGCTGGTTTTAGTAACAGTCAAGCAAATGAAATTCGTGCGATTGAAGAGAGACAAGAACGACTTGTAGAAGATAACCTTATCGTCGCTTTAAACTTTGCCTATACGTATAACAACAGAGAAAATCTTTTTGACAATACCTTTTCTCGCTTAAGAACGCGTCTAGAACTTGCTGGAAATGCCTTGTCAGTGTTAGCAAATGTAGCCGATGCCTCAACTAATGATGACGGCGATTCTAGGCTTTTTGGAGTAGTATTCTCACAATACGTCAAAACCGAACTGGATTATACCAAACATTGGGATTTAGGTAAAAACAATGTTTTTGCTGTGAGAGCCTTTGGAGGTATCGCTATCCCTTATGGTAATTCTAATAGCATTCCATTTACGCGAAGTTTCTTTGCTGGAGGCTCTAATGATAACAGAGCGTGGCAAGCCTATGATTTAGGGCCTGGTAGTAGTGGCGGCCCCAATGAATTTAATGAAGCCAACATGAAGCTTGCTTTTAATGCAGAATACCGTTTTAATCTAATTGGTTTAGTGAAAGGCGCTCTTTTTACAGATGCTGGAAACATTTGGAATGTCTTAGATAACGTAAATGACGAAGGTGCTGTTTTTACAGGATTTAATAGTCTAGAGGAATTGGCGATAGGTTCTGGTTTTGGTCTACGGTTAGATTTTGATTTCTTTATCTTAAGAGGTGATGTTGGATTTAAAACCTATAACCCTGCACTATCTAGCGGTAATAGATGGTTTAGGGAATATAATTTTGCCAATGCGGTGTATAACGTAGGCATAAACTACCCATTTTAAGCTCAACGCGACGCAAACGTTATCGTACATTCTTTCCTGTTTCTTAGCTCCTAAGAAGCCTTTTTTAGTAGATATTTTAGTACTTTTAGCACCTTAAAACAAAAAAAATGAGTCATTCTATAAAGCCAGGTGTTGTAACAGGATACAACGTGCAGAAAGTATTTAACTACGCAAAAGAGAAAGGCTTTGCCCTTCCTGCCGTAAATGTTATTGGTTCTAATAGTATCAATACTGTACTGGAAACGGCAGCTGCATTAAATGCTCCCGTAATCATACAGTTTAGCAATGGAGGCGCGCAGTTTAATGCTGGGAAAGGAATGGGCAATGAAAACCAAAAAGGCGCAATAGCTGGTGCAATAGCTGGTGCTAAACACGTTCACGAGTTAGCAGCACAATATGGGGCAACCGTTATTCTTCATACGGACCATTGCGCAAAAAAATTGCTTCCTTGGATAGATGGTTTACTAGATGCCAGCCAAGCACATTATAAGGAGCACGGTCATTCACTTTTTAGCTCTCATATGATTGACTTAAGTGAAGAACCCTTAGAAGAAAACATAGAGATATGCAAAACCTATCTTGCTCGTATGGAAAAGATGGATATGACCTTAGAGATAGAATTAGGTATTACAGGAGGAGAAGAAGATGGTGTAGACAATAGTGATGTTGATGCCTCTAAATTATATACACAGCCAGAAGAAGTTGCTTATGCTTATGAAGAGCTTATGAAAGTAAGTGACCAATTTACTATTGCAGCTGCTTTTGGAAATGTACATGGTGTTTACAGACCAGGAAATGTAAAATTAACTCCCAAAATTTTGAAAAACTCTCAAGAGCATATTACTCAAAAGTATGGTGTTGAGCATAATCATATTGATTTTGTTTTTCACGGAGGGAGTGGTTCTACAGAAGAAGAAATACAAGAATCTATTGGATACGGTGTGATTAAAATGAATATTGATACAGACCTACAATACGCAACAGCAGAAGGAATTAGAGATTATTTTGATGCCAATGCTGACTATTTAAAAACTCAAATAGGTAATCCTGATGGAGCAGATGTTCCGAACAAAAAATACTACGATCCTAGAGTATGGTTACGCAAGGGAGAAGGAACAATGCGTACAAGATTAGAAAAAGCCTTTGCAGACTTAAATAATGTGAATACCTTGTAACGCTCTTAGGCGACAGTATTATTGCCCTAAAACCGTATAACAAAATAGATTAACCCAATTTTCAAAATATGGCTTGGTTTAAAAGAAAAGATAAAGGAATACAAACACCTACAGAGGAGAAAAAAGATACTCCCAAAGGACTTTGGTACAAATCTCCAACAGGAAAAATTGTTGATACCGAAGAGCTTGAAAAAAATTTCTACATCAGTCCAGAAGATGGCTATCATGTGCGTGTAGGAAGTAAAGAATATTTTGAAATATTCTTTGACGACAATAAATTCAAAGAGCTCGATAAGAATCTAACCTCAAAGGATCCTTTAAAGTTTGAAGACAAAAAGAAGTATTCTGACAGATTAAAGGATGCACAAGAAAAGACAGGTCTTAAAGATGCGGTACGAACTGCTGTGGGTAAATCTAAAGGGAAAAATATTGTTATTGCCTGTATGGATTTTAGATTTATAGGTGGCTCTATGGGTAGCGTTGTAGGCGAAAAGATTGCACGTGCTGCAGATCACGCACTTAAAAACAAGCTTCCTTTTATGATTATTTCTAAATCTGGAGGAGCGCGTATGATGGAGGCGGCTTTATCACTTATGCAACTAGCTAAAACCTCATCTAAACTTGCACAACTAGCAGAAGCTGGTATTCCATATATTTCGCTTTGTACAGACCCAACCACTGGAGGTACGACAGCATCTTTTGCGATGTTAGGTGATATTAATATCTCTGAGCCAGGAGCTTTAATTGCTTTTGCTGGGCCGAGAGTTGTTAGGGATACAACCGGAAAAGAATTACCTGAAGGTTTTCAAACGGCAGAGTTTGTTCAAGAGCACGGTTTCTTAGACTTTATTTCACCTAGACAGGAGTTAAAGGATAAAATTAATTTGTATTTGGACTTGATATTAAATAGGCCTGTAAGAGCCTAATCAATAATCGTAGTACTTAGATTTACCTAGGTAATCTTTAACAATGGCATTCCATTCTTCACCTATACGAAGTGCGGTCGTTCCATCTATGGCGTATAGGGAGTCGTAATCGCTGTACCCTGTTCGTAAGAGTTCTTCAAGATAAAATAGAGCTGCGCTCTCATCACCCTCTTTGGCACTCAAAGAAATGATATTAATAAATGCTTCTTGATTATCAGGATTGACTAGCGTACGCAGAATATTAAGAAAAAGTAGCTGTTCTAGAGTACCATTATTTTGAGCGTATAAGGAATACTTCTGTTCTACTTGGGATTGCGTAAATGCCTTTAATCGCAGGGCAGACTTGCGTTGCTGCGCATTGGAAGCTGTACTATCTATAGTAGCATCTATTTCATCCATTTGATAGTTCCACCATCCTAGATTATCAAAATACGCTTTAAGGACATCTTCATCTAAAAAAAAGAGAATATCTTGCCGCAATAATTGCTCGTCAAATCTCGCTTGATTACGATAAATCTTACTCAATTTATAGGCAGAGCTACCACGTACAGTTTTAAGTAACTCCTTTTGTTCATCAATATCCAACTCTTTTTTATATTGTTTCTTTAAATCAAAAACAAAATCATAGGCTTCTAGATGCCTACGTTTTTTATACAAGGAAGTACCATAGGCAATATCATTCTTATAGTATTTTTCTATGTCTTCAGCGCTAGCACTATTTTGTAGCAAGTCTACCATTGCTGCAGAAAGGTAACCGCCGTCTGGCCATTGATCTTCTGAAGAAAATTCATAATAGCCTTTTAGCTTTTCGCGAAAGCTATATAAATTCTCTATACGCTTAAGATTATAATAATACTCGCCCGTATCCTTATTAAGGAGAACGAACTTAGCCTTGGAATTTTGATTAAGCAATTTCTCATCAATAAAGACCTCATTAATCGCAATAACTCCATAAACATCTGATGACAACAAGGCATTGGTACTTGCAACAATACTCCCTCTACCTATTCCTGCAAGGATGATTTTCTCCTTATTTACAGCCAGCCGCTGGTAAATAGTATTAATAAGCTGCGCACTCTGTTTAACACTCACATTGAGCGAGTCAGAAAATATATAATTAGGAGCTACAATAATACTCTGCGTAAGATTAGCACCTATAGAAAATTGCTGAGCCGCCTTTGCCCCCATACCCGCTTCATCAAAAACAAAAACTACTGGATAACTTTGGGAAGATTCATAAGAATTGGGAAGATATAGGGCGTAGCTCTTATCATCAGAATTTTCCAATTGTACGGCTGGAATAACCACTCCTTTCTGCAGTTCCTGAGCTATAGAGGCTATACTACAAAAAAGTAAGAGTATTAATAATCGCATAAAAACCTATTTCTTTTACTATAACAGATACATCAAATACCGTGCACAAATTAAAGATAGGACAAAAATCGTCTGGTATTCTTACAAAAATGCCCTAATATTTTATGTATTTTTAAAGATACAAAACCAATATTATGCTTCGAGTACTCTCTTTAGTTTTCATTCTTACCTTTACCTTACAGTCACAAGCGCAGGATTATTTTTTAAGTAAATACGCTCCTTTTGATACTAGCATCCCTTCTCCAGAAGAGTTTTTAGGATATCCCATAGGAGAACAGCATACGCGCCACGACCAGATTGTAAGCTATCTCTCAAAATTAGCTGAGCTTTCACCTAAGGCTACAATCTCACAATATGGGGCTACACACGAAAAGAGAAAATTAGTGATGCTCACTATCAGCTCGACCCAAAACCAAGGTGATTTATCATCTATTAAAGCAAAACATCTTGCCTTTTCTAATACCAATCAAAATGTTACTAATTATAACGATGTTCCTGTTTTTATTCAATTAGGTTATAATGTACATGGCAATGAACCCTCTAGCTCTGAAGCCGCATTACTTACAGCTTATACCCTAGTAGCTTCACAGCATCCTGAAATAGAAAACTATATCCAGAACAGTATTATCTTTTTAGATCCCACCATAAATCCTGATGGTCGCGATCGCCACACGCAATGGGCTAATAGCTATAAAGGCTCGCCTCTGGTTTCTGATAATATAGATGCAGAGCATACAGAAATGTGGCCAGGAGGGCGAACAAATCACTATTGGTTTGACCTTAACCGAGATTGGTTACTGGCTATAAACCCAGAGAGTCGCGGTAAACTAGATTGGTATCACGACTGGTATCCTAATGTAGTGACAGATTTTCATGAGATGGGTACAAACAGCACTCACTTCTTTGAGCCTATGCTCCCTATAGGCAGTTTAGACCCGATAATGCCCAGAGAAAATTATGAAGATCTCAATAGCCTTTTTGCACCTTATTTTTCTGATGCACTAGACGATATAGGCTCTTTTTATTTTACTAAAGAAGCTTTTGACGGCACCTATCCTGGCTATGGCTCCTCCTATCCTGATTTGCAAGGAGCACTCGCTTTATTGTTTGAGCAAGCCAGTAGCCGCGGGCATTTACAGGATACAGATTTTGGTGCAATTTCATTCCCGTTTACGATTCGTAATCAGTATACCTCCGGAATGGCAACTATAAAAGCCTCTGTAGAGAATAAAGCCACCTTGCGTAAATACCAACAAGATTTTTTTAAGAGTGCTTACGCGAAAACAAAAACAGACCAAGCCACCGCTTACGAATTTGGTGATCCCTATGATAAAAATCGTACCAAAGCATTTATTGACAAACTCCTCAAACACCGAATAGAAGTATATAAAAAAGGAGATGGCAAATATGTGGTTCCTGTATTACAGCCGCAAAAAAGAATGGTGCAATCCTTTTTTGAAACCTATGACAAATACCGTGACAGTGTATACTACGATGCAAGTGCCTGGAGTGTAGGTAACTTTTACAATATGCGCTATAAGAGCACTGCCAGCAAAACAAATACGACGGATAAGATTAAATCATTAGACGGGCTTAGCGTAACGCCAGCATTAACTAAAACCAATTATGCTTACCTCATTGATTATGATGATTATAATGCAACGGCATTAATGCATGAGTTACAACAAAATGACATTGTGCTTTCTACAGCATTCAAGCCCTTTACGGCAAAAACAAGTTCTGGAAAAAAAGACTTTAATTACGGAACGCTCTTAATTCCAGTAAGCAGACAGGAAAAATTAAATGCACAGGAAGTCTATGATATTGTAGCCGCGGCGCAACAAAAATTTGATGTTCCTATTTACAGTACCAATACTGGTTTTAGTTTAAAAGGTATTGACTTAGGTAGCAGAAATTTCAGAAAAGTGACAGCTCCTAAAGCTGCAATGATAATTGGTAATGGCGTTCGTTCCTATGAGGCTGGAGAGGTATGGCATCTGCTCGACACCAGAGTTCATATGCCTATTACTAAAGTATTATCTTCTAATTTTAATAGACTTAATCTTAATGATTACAATACTTTAGTTATGGTGTCTGGTAATTATAATATGATTTCAGAAAGTAGAATTAAACAGCTCAAAGAATGGGTTTCACAGGGCAATACACTAATCACTATTGGAACAGCTACTAGCTGGGCAATTGATAAAGAGGTCGTAAAAGAAAAACTCACAGAAAAAAAGAAAGACTCTTCCAAAATTAAGGAACGCAAGAATTATGTAGATGCTGGTCCTAACCGTGGTAAACAGCGCTTAGGAGGTTCCATATTTAAAGTAGATTTAGACCTGACTCATCCACTTGGTTTTGGGTATCGCTATAGAGATTTACCCGTTTATAAAAACAATAACGTTTGGCTAGCACCCAGCTCTAATGCTTATAACACGGTTGCAAAATATACGAAAGACCCGCATATTGATGGTTTTATTTCTAAAGAAAACCTAGAAGACAATCTCAAGCCTTCGGCCTCTCTTGTGGTGAGTAAAGTAGGTCGAGGCAGAGCTATCCTTTTTGCAGATAATCCTAACTTTAGAGGGAGTTGGTACGGTACCAATAAACTATTTTTTAACGCACTCTTCTTCGGTAATTTAATTGACTAGTCTTATGAAAAAGCAAATTCAATTTCTTTTTATTCTTTTTTTAAGTTACGCTTTGCTTCCGTCAGGACTGTCGGGTGCGCAAGCGCAAACTCACGAAGGTCCGTTTAATCAACTCATCATTCGTGGCGTAACTGTCATTAATGGTGATGGAGCACCACCTATTGGCCCTGTTGATATTGTAGTAGAAAACAATATCATTAAAGAAATCAAAGTAGTGGGTTATCCAGGAGTTCCTATTGATAATAGTAAACGTCCAAAACTAAGTAATGGAGGAAAAGAATTAGATGTTAATGGGATGTTCTTGTTACCTGGTTTTATAGATATGCACGGTCATATAGGTGGTGTGGCACAAGGTGCAGATTGGGATTATGTTTTCAAACTGTGGATGGCACACGGGATTACTACCGTAAGAGAACCTTCTGGTCGTGGGATTGATTATACACTTGATTTAAAAAAGCGCTCTGCTACTAATGAAATTATTGCACCAAGAATTGTAGCTCATACTGGATTTGGACAAGGGAGCAAAAATCCAATTACTACGGCAGAGCAAGCGAGACAATGGGCAAGAGATAATGCAAAAAA
>JALZVV010000088.1 GCA_023299935.1 Dokdonia sp. | reverse complement strand
TTAATCTAGATGGTAGGACGTGGTTTGAAGAAATAGATGAACAACAAACAGAATACAATATAGAATTCTCACCAAGATATCGTTTTTCTGATCGCTTCCTTGTCGTGTTTTCTTCTGAGTTTGGGGCTTCCAAAAACAATTTTGGCTGGGTAGACAATACAGATACCGAAGTGTTTTTGGGACTAAGAGATATCACTTCTTTTGAGAATACAATTACAGCTAGTTATAATTTTGACCCCTATAAAGCCATTGATTTGCGCTTTCGTAATTTCTGGAGCACCGCAGACCATAGCAGTAACGTCTATTATGTACTCAATGAAGATGGGTCTAGAACACAATTAGAAAGTTATGACTTGGATGAGAGACGTAATCCCAACACCAATTTTAATATTTGGAATATGGATTTAAGTTTTAGATGGCGTTTTGCTCCTGGTAGTGAGGCTTCCCTACTCTACCGCAACAATATTTTTAATAGTGATGAACTCTCGACCTTGAGTTTTGGTGAGAGTTTGAGCAATCTTTTTGACCAGACGATACAGCATACCCTTTCGCTTAGGGTAACTTATTTTATTGATTACAATAATGTTAAAGGCTTCTTTAAAAAACCATCCATCTAAGGCGTTGCTTGCTATTTATATTAATAGTATTTTCACTCTAAAGAAAACACAATGGTAACGGCACAACATATCTCAAAATCTTATGGCACTCTTAATGTCCTTAAAGACGTTACTTTAGAGGTGAAAAAAGGAGAGGTTATTGCTATTGTGGGCCCAAGTGGAGCAGGAAAAACAACCCTACTACAACTATTAGGAACGCTTGATTTCCCAGAGAAAAACACTAATGCTTCGCTCGAGATTAATGGGCAGCAAATTATTGGGCTTTCGCCAAAAGCCTTAAGTGCTTTTAGAAATGAACACTTAGGGTTTATTTTTCAGTTTCATCAATTATTACCAGAATTTACAGCGGTGGAAAATGTCTGCATCCCTGCATATATTGCAAAGAAAGGGAAAAAAGAGAGTGAAGAGAGAGCTAAAGAACTCCTGAGTTTCCTAGGCTTATCTCATCGTTTTGACCATAAACCTAACGAGCTTTCTGGTGGCGAACAGCAGCGCGTAGCGGTGGCGCGAGCACTAATGAATAAGCCAGGATTAATTCTGGCAGATGAGCCTTCTGGTAACTTAGATACAGAAAGTGCAGATCATTTACACCAACTCTTTTTTAAACTAAGAGATAATTTTGGACATACAATCATAATTGTGACTCATAATCAAGAACTTGCTAATATGGCAGACCGAAAGCTCACTATGGTGGACGGTAAGTTCGTAAATCCATAATATGGCAATTGTACTTCTATATTGGATATATCTTTTAGTAAGTACCGTATCATTAGGAATTGGTTTCTGCGCCTTTTTCAAACTCAAAAACAACAATCATTTTATACTGCCATTTATAGGTGGTTTTGTGATTGCCATCTTAGCTGGACTGTGGGCTATTTGGGGAAATTTAGGAAGAGTATTTGAAATCACTTTAGGAATACTATCAATAGCTTCTTTACTTCTCAATCGTGAACGCCTTAAGATGTATATTTTTTCGCTTAAAGCGAAACTAAGAGACCTCCCCTTATTCTACCAAATACTTCTAGGCCTCATAACTGTTTTTGCAATAGCCCAGAGCGCAAGCGCTCCCTATATTATTGATAATGAATCTTATTACATACAAACCATTAAATGGCTAGACACTTATGGTTATGTGCCTGGTTTGGCAAATCTTCATTATTTCTTAGGCCAGCAATCCGGATGGCATATTTTCCAGAGTGCTTTAAATCTTAACAGCATATCCGGATTATTTAATGATATTAATGGATTCTATTTAATCTTAGGAAATGCCTATGCCTTTGATAAATTACAGCTGTATTCAAAATCCAAACAACCGCTTTATTTGGCAGTAAGTTTTCTTGCCGTTTTTAATGTATTCTTCTTTCAATTTATAAGTTCGCCATCTCCGGATTTACCAATTTTTATAATCACCATAATTTTATTTGCTGAATTTGCAAAGTATTATATCAAAGAGGAAAAAGAACGCTCTCCCATCATACTTCTTTTTTTATTAGTCATTTTTGCAGTCTACATAAAAGTGATTGCTATTTTCTTGCTTCCATTTCCCGTGCTGTTATACTTGAAGAAAAAGAAGCAATTCAAAAAGGATCTCTATAAACTAAGTGTTTTTTCAGGTTTGACGCTAATTGCATTTGTAGTTAAAAATAGCATTATTTCTGGTCATCCACTATATCCATTAGGTCTTTTTAAACAAGATTTTGATTGGACAATACCTGTGCAGTTGCAACAATATCTTGTAGAAGCAACTAAATCCTATGCTTTTTTTATTACACCAGAGCAATATGAGCACATGAACATTTTTGAGCGTGTTATGCATTGGATTCGCTTGCCTAAATTACACGGTTTATTTAACAAAACAATTATTGTAGTATTACTAGTTTTTCCTTTAACATTGAGAAATAATATATTGAAGAAACCTTATGCTCTACTCTATTTATTAAGCATAGTACAATTATTATTTTTATGGACTACATCGCCACAATACCGTTTCTACTTTGGCTATTTAGTGATTCTCTCGTGCTTACTGGCCGCGCAAGTAATTAAAAGAAAAAAACTAATTCAGTTAATCTTAGGACTAAGTACACTTATTATAACCATACCGTTATTTGTCCCTTTCAGTTTACGAGAAGCCTCAAATAATGAGTTTAATCAAGAATTAAGCTCCTTTTCTATGGCTTATATTATAAAACCACATCCTATTACAAAATATCCTGATGCGGAATACAAAAAATTAAGCTTTGAAAATTTTGAGTACTACACTCCAACCAACATATATTTTTTCTGGGCAACGGGAGATTGTGAGTTGCCTTGTGTCCAAAAACAACAATTAATGAGTTTTAAAGAGTACTTTAAGCTTGCACCGCAATTGCGTACACAAGAGTTAAAAAACGGGTTTAAATCTGTCCCATTCCCCAATGAATAAAAAAGAACTCAAGGAATTTCTAGATGAAAAGGCTTTTTTATATGAGAAGCCTAATTTTATACCTTTAGATCCAATTCAGATTCCGCATCGTTTTAATCTAAAAGAAGATATTGAAATTGCGGGATTTCTTACGGCAACTATTTCTTGGGGTAATAGAAAAAGTATTATCAATAGTGCCAACCGTATGATGGATATTTTAGGGCAATCTCCTTATGACTTTGTTATGAGCTATACAGCTGAAGATAACAACAAATTCTCAGGATTTGTGCACCGTACATTTAATGAGCTAGACCTTGAGACTTTTATTCTTGCCTTACAACATATCTATACCCATCATAAAGGCCTAGAAGCAGTATTTTCTGGCAATATAACAGCAAACAGTCTTCAACCTGCTATTAGTGAGTTTAAACAATTGTTTTTTGAAATTCCGCATCGAGCCAGAACACAAAAACACCTAAGTGATCCACTTAAAAAATCTGCAGCAAAGCGTATCAATATGTTTTTGCGCTGGATGGTTAGGGACTCAAATGCTGGTGTGGATTTTGGTATTTGGAAAAGTGTTCCTGCCTCAGTTCTATCCTGCCCACTTGATGTGCATACAAGCAATGTGGCAAGGAAGTTAGGTTTGCTTTCGCGAAAGCAAAATGACTCCAAAACCCTGCTAGAACTAGATGCCGCATTACGCAAAATGGATGCTGTTGACCCTGTGAAGTATGATTTTGCCCTGTTTGGATTAGGAGCAATAGAGCAGTTTTAATTTACTAGAAACGCTAGCCGTTCCAACACTTTTTGTTATTTTTGCCAAAAGCTTTTACACAGGAATGCAGTTTAGACATCCAGAACTACTTTACGGATTACTATTAGTGCTCATTCCTATTCTAGTTCACCTTTTTCAATTTAGGAAGTTTAAAAAAGAACAATTTACTAATGTTGCTTTTTTAAAACAATTAGACCTACAAACGCGCAAGAGCAATACCATTAAAAAATGGTTAGTACTCCTCACTCGAATAGGAATAATCGCAATGGCCGTTCTTGCTTTTGCCCAACCCTTCTTTACAAACTCCTCTACAGCTACTCAAGAAAAAGAAAATCTGATATACTTGGATAATTCGTTTAGTATGCAGGCAAAAGGTTCTTCTGGTCCGCTCTTAAAACAAGCCGTACAGGAATTAATAGCTAATGTGCCAGAAGATACACGGTTTACACTAGTAACCAATACTGAGACCTTTAATGACGCTATTATAGGTGATATAAGAAATGCCTTATTACAACTTCCATATTCGTCTAACGAATTATCGTTTACAGGGCTCAAACTAAGAGC
>JALZVV010000087.1 GCA_023299935.1 Dokdonia sp. | reverse complement strand
GAAGACTACACAGAAGAAGGTTTTGTTTTTGCACCTTTTGATTCCAAACGACCAGCTGTTTTGTTTCCTATAACTGAGCTGGAGTGTACGGCTATTGAGACCATAGAAGATTCGGAGTGTGTAACTTCTTCCATGAAGGATATTGTTCACAACGAGAAGCAAGTCCATATGGATTTAGTCCAGAGTGGTATAGATGCTATACAAAGCGGGGAGATGGAGAAGGTTGTGCTTTCGCGAAAGCAAAATATCACCCTAACCCATCAGAACCCATTTACCACTACATTACGTTTAATATTAAAATATCCAACAGCCTTTGTGTATTGCTGGTATCACCCTAAAGTAGGTTTATGGCTGGGAGCAACGCCAGAGACATTACTTACCATAGAGAACAGACAATTAGAGACCATGGCATTAGCTGGGACCCAGGCCTATAATGGAGCACTAGAGGTTAGTTGGGGTGAAAAAGAAAAAAGAGAGCAAGAGCTCGTGACTCAAGCAATTGTACAAAAATTGAATCCTCTCTTGGGAAATGAACTACAATTAGCAGGTCCTGTAACTGCTCGAGCAGGAAATCTTTTACATCTCAAAACGACATTAAAAGCACCTCTCGATGCAACAGCCACTTCAGTCCAATCTATAGTCTCAGCCCTTCATCCTACACCAGCCATCTGTGGCTACCCCAGGGAGAATGCCAAAGCTTTTATTCTTACTAATGAAGCCTATGATAGGGATTTTTATACAGGCTATCTAGGCGAACTCAATATGAAAGAGACCACCTCAAGATCAAGTGCTAAACGTAATATTGAGAATCAAGCCTATCAGACAATTAAGAGAATCACAAGTTTGTATGTAAACTTGCGCTGCATGAAGTGGCAGGGTAATGAAGCCAGCATCTATGTAGGTGGTGGGATAACGGCAGGAAGCCATCCAGAAAGAGAATGGGAAGAGACCGTAAATAAGTTGCAAACCATGCACACAATTTTGTAGTATAGTTATACTACCGTTTTCTTATTGCTTATTTTTGTCTAAGCGATATGAGTCACTCAAAAATTCCAGTTGCACAGTCCATCGTACATCTTTGTATTTCTAAAGGAATACAAAATGTCGTTATATCTCCAGGCTCCCGCAACGCACCACTTACTATAGAATTTATTAATCATCCTGATATTACGGCATACAGCATTGTAGATGAACGTTGTGCAGCATTTGTAGGATTAGGGATTGCACAACAGCACAGAAAGCCTGTGGCGCTAGTGTGCACCTCTGGAAGTGCCTTATTAAATTATTACCCCGCAATTGCCGAAGCCTGTTATAGTGATATCCCGCTAATCGTCATTAGTGCAGATAGACCTATAGAACGTATAGATATAGGAGATGGCCAGACTATTCGCCAGAAAAATGTATTTGAGAACCATATCCTGTATTCGGCTAATTTGTATTCTGAGCTGGTTCCTAGTACAGAGATGAGTGACCCTAAAATGTTGCAAAAGGTAAAAGAGAGTAGGCGTCATAACGAACAAGAAATTAATAAAGCCTTAAACACAGCAATAGAGCAACAAGGCCCCGTGCATATTAATGTGCCGTTTTATGAGCCTCTATATGATACTGTAGATGAGAAAACGGTACGTCCAATAACTATAAGCCCTAAATTTAATTTACCAGAGATCACTAATGAAGAGTTACTGCCTTTTGCAGAACTTTGGAATACGGCTAAGCGCAAAATGATATTGATTGGAGTAATGGCTCCTAATAGTATAGAGCAATATTTTCTAGATACTTTAGGGTCATCAGAGGATGTTGTGGTTTTTACAGAGACTACATCTAATGTGCATCATCCTCATTTTTTTACGCGTATAGACAATATGATAGGCTCACTGAACGAACAAGGGTTCAAGGATTTGCAGCCAGAGATATTGATCACCTTAGGGGGGATGGTCGTTTCTAAAAAAATAAAAACTTTTCTAAGGAACTTTCAACCCCTGCACCATTTGCATATAGATGATAAAAAGGCCTATGATACTTATTTCTGTTTGAATAAACATTTTAAGAAGTCGGCTAATGATTTCTTTGCTCAGTTTATGAGTTTGACCAAACCAGTATCAAGTAATTATCAAGAACAATGGTTGGCTATCAGAAACTATAGAGACACAAGGCATACGACTTACTTAAAGGAAATGCCTTGGTGTGATTTTAAGGCCTTTGAGTTATTAATGAAAGCCATCCCTAAAGTATCGATTGTTCATTTAGGTAATAGCAGTACTGTGCGCTATGCACAATTGTTTAAACAAGACGCTTCTTTGTCTATATATTGTAATCGAGGAACCAGCGGGATAGATGGATCTACCAGCACAGCCATAGGATGTGCCATGAGTACCGAGAAGCAAACCATTCTTATTACTGGAGACTTGAGTTTCTTTTATGATAGTAATGCGTTATGGAATAATTATATCCCTAATAACTTTAAAATTATTGTCATCAATAATAACGGAGGAGGCATATTCAGGATATTACCAAACCGAGACAAAGACTCCCAGAATTTTGACCATTATTTTGAAACTGTACACGACTTAAGTGCAAAGCAACTTTGCGATATGTATGGCTTTAAGTACCTACTAGCGACTACTGCCGAGGAAACTGCTAATGCCCAAGCAGAGTTATATGAAAATAATGACCAGCCTACACTTCTAGAAGTCGTTACAATGCGCAAAATGAACGATAAAGTGCTTTTGGAGTATTTCGACTTTATTAAATAATAGTAAATGGGTATTTTATTTTTTTTATTTTTACCTTTAGAGAAGGAAATTAAGTTAAACCAAGTAATCTAATAAAACATTATGAGCAAAAGAGATGACCTAATCGCAAAGTATGCAGACGATTTAAAGAACAAGTGTGGAATGACTCCTGATATGGACTTCCTTACAAAAGTAACTATAGGATGTGGACCATCTATCTACAATGCAGATGCTGCAACAGTATCTGGAAGTGACCCAAGCGAGAAAGCAACTGTAAAAAATAACTTCCTAGTTAAAAAATTAGGTCTTAAAGATAGCCCAGAATTAGATAATGCTATTGAAGGAGTTCTAGAAACTTACGGAAAGTCAAACCGTAACAAATACAGAGCAGTAGTATACTATATGCTAGCTAAGCAATTCAAGAAAGAGTCTGTTTACAAATAGGATTTTTCTTTACAAAATAATAAGAGCGCTTTGAATACCATTCAAAGCGCTTTTTTTATGATACTAGTTGTACTTTTGTGCTTTATAAAAATGTTATGATAGAAATAGGACGATATCACCGTATGCGCATCGATAGAGAGACAGAGCCAGGACTCTTTTTGTCTAATGAACAAGGAGACGATATCTTATTGCCTAATAAATATGTTCCCGAAACCTATAAAATCTGGGATGAGCTAGATGTCTATGTATACCTAGATCACGAAGAACGTCCTGTTGCTACAACTCTAAAGCCTTTTATTGAACTAAATAGTTTTGGGTATTTGCGATGTACAACAATTTCAGATATAGGGGCTTTTCTGGATTGGGGCTTAGAAAAGGAATTGTTTGTTCCTTTTGCACAACAAGCACGTCCTATGAAGAAGGATAGCTGGTACATTGTCTATATGTATCTAGATGAGAAGTCTAATAGACTTGCTGCAACAAGTAAGACTATGAAGTTCTTATCTAATGAAGATGTAATTGTACAGAAGTTTGATAAGGTTGAGGTCTTGATTTCTCATATTACAGATCGAGGAGCAAATGCTATTGTAAATGGAAAACATAAAGGGCTTATTTATAAAGAAGATATTTTTGAAGATATACGCACGGGTGACAAATTAGAAGCTTGGGTTAAGAAGATTCGTCCGGATGGGAAAATAGATATTGTGCTTCAGGAAGAAGGGTATAAGAGTATAGAGCCTAATGCACAATATATCTATGAAGAGCTTCAAGCTAATGATGGCTTTATGCCTTTACATGATAAGTCTGCACCAGAAGATATACAAACTCAATTAGGATTGAGTAAAAAAAGTTTTAAAAAGGCAATTGGTACCTTATACAGAGATCGTAAGATTGTGATAAAAGAAGATGGGATTTATAGCAGCGAGTAATTAATTACCGCGACTTGCGTATACGCCTCTGCAGTAAGCATCGTAAATATTCCCTCCAGACGCTGCTTTGTAAGCAATGTTTTTCACTCCTTTTGCAGCTCCATCTTCCCCAAAAGCAAAAACTTCATTTGCTTCGAGAGGTGCTATTTCTATAGAAGGGTTAGGGTTGTTACTTAAAGTCTCAACCATAGGTGTATAAGCAACTTCTTTTTCTTTTAGTACAGGTCCTAGATTAAATCGAGAAGGTAATTCTACCTTAGACACGTGATAAGCCAGGGCACTTTTTTCTTTTTGCATTGCCACTGCTTTGATCTCAAAACCAGTTTCTTCAAAATCTAGACCTTGAGCACTTAAACTAACACTCATTGTAAAGCATACTATTAACAGGATTCTTTGGATCATAATTTTTCTTTTTTAGCAACCGTTCTGTAAATTAAGTCAATTTGATTGTTAATATGTGTTAGTCTAGTGTTAAATCACTCTTCGCATCCTTTTTAATATTAGAATATCTTTTTACGAGTCCTTGGAAGTAGGGCATCCTTATGCATTAATATAGAAATGGACTTTAATTTAATATAGGAAGCACTCATATATACATAGCCGTCATATTTAGTCCTGCTATCATCCGTTCCCCAAGAGTTTTTTACTTTATAATAAATAGCCCCGTTTTGATCTTTTGCTTTTCCTGTTATATGCATAAGATGATCATCTGTAGTATTGTAATTTTCAAACTCGTCTTGACGATAAGTTTGCGAAATTGATTTCTCTTCTTCAGGTCCCAATACAGCAACTTTAGGGTTAGTGGTATTGGTAGGAATTACAGCGACTCCGTGTTTAGATGAGAAACTAGCTTCACTTACATCACAATCAAGAGTTACCGTAAACCCTTTATCTAAGGCATTATCTAAATTATCTACAAATTCTTCCAAGGGTATGTTATAGAATGAGCCATTAGAGAAATTGTCTGGTATGTTAAGAATAAAAGAACTGTAAAAAGGTGCTTGGGTGAAGGAGGTTAACGACACATAGTTAGCCGCTTCTATCTGTAATGACTTTGCAAAAGATTGTGGCGTGTACTGTTTTCCTTGATAATTAAATGTATTGAGATTCTCTCCTAAATAGATATCCAGCACCCCAGAAATAGCTGGTTTCCATTTCTTGCTCAATATTCTTCCTGGATTGTCAATATAGGTGTCAAGCATTGCATTGAGTACCGCCACCATTTCGGCGTGGTTATGTCTATTTTCTGCAGGAGCAAGGCCTGTATAAGCGTCTATGGGAACTAGACCATATTGCGAGACACTGTTAAGAACATCATGTGCAAGTCCGCCTTCACTGAACTGTGCTTTACCCTGTCGCATCACGTAGTTTTCGGCTTTAGCTGGGTATGTATTTCTTACCGTATAGATTTCAGAAAGGTCTATTAGACTGCCATTTAATCGATGAATTTCACTTTCTAAAAAAGAAGAGGTAGAGAAACTCCAGCAGGCCCCCGTATTTCCTTGACTTTCTACAGGGGTTGCTTCTAGGTCAATAATATCTGTAAATTGATATGGGCCTGTAGTTACTTGTGCAAATAGAGCTTTCGCGAAAGCAAAACAAACAACAACACAAAAGATGCGCTTTTTCATAAGAACTACGAATAATGAATTATTTTTACGCTAAAATAGCATTTATGACAACTCCCGAATGGAAAACTGCCAAAGAATATACAGACATTACCTATAAAAAGTGTGATGGTGTGGCGCGTATTGCCTTTAATAGACCTGATGTACGTAATGCCTTCAGACCTAAGACTACGAGCGAATTATATGATGCCTTTTACGATGCTAATGAAGATACTTCCATCGGAGTGGTCTTATTATCTGCAGAAGGGCCATCATCTAAGGATGGTGTCTATAGTTTTTGTAGTGGCGGAGATCAGAAGGCTAGAGGTAAAGAAGGGTATGTGGGAGATGATGGGTATCATCGTCTTAATATACTGGAAGTACAACGTTTAATCCGTTTTATGCCTAAGGCAGTGATTGCCGTAGTTCCAGGATGGGCAGTAGGAGGAGGGCATAGTTTGCACGTAGTTTGTGACTTAACTCTAGCCAGTAAAGAACACGCTATTTTTAAACAAACAGATGCAGATGTGACCAGTTTTGATGGGGGATATGGATCTGCTTATCTTGCTAAGATGGTTGGCCAAAAAAAGGCTCGAGAAATCTTTTTCTTGGGACGTAATTATTCTGCACAGGAAGCTTATGAAATGGGTATGGTAAATGCGGTTATCCCACATCAGGATTTAGAAAGCACTGCTTTTGAATGGGCACAAGAAATACTAGCAAAATCTCCAATTTCTATAAAAATGCTCAAGTTTGCGATGAACCTTACTGATGATGGTATGGTAGGGCAACAGGTATTTGCTGGAGAAGCTACACGGCTGGCGTATATGACAGAAGAAGCTATAGAAGGAAGAAATGCTTTTCTAGAAAAACGTGCGCCTAATTTTGAGAAAAAGTGGATTCCTTAAGAAATTGCTCTAAACGTTTTGTGAATAGTTCAGCTCCTTTTGGGTTGAGGTGATTCTCATTTATAAAATGATTAGCCTTATATAAGGTGTTTTCTTCTTCATCAAAAAGACCAATATTTGGGTATGTGGTAAGTGCCGCATCTACAATGCTGTCTCTTCGTTTTAGAACATCTCGATCTAAAAGAGGATTATAGTTTTTAAAAGTAGGTGTTTTAGTAAGGCTAACTTGTATATTATTTTCTTGACAATACTCAAGTATTTTATGAAACCACTTTGAGCTAAGGTCTAAAAAGTTTCTATTGAGACTTGGGTAGTTACCAGAGTTAAATGTTTTTAGAATCTCTTCTTCATTGTGGTGGAATTTTGCAAATCTATCATTAAGACCTGTTAGTTGGAAACCAAATTTATTATAGGTCAATTTTTTATTTTTGATGTAATAATCTTCTAGCTGGTCAGAATAAAAATTAGGGTTTCCTAAGAAAATAAATTTGTCTTTAAAATAAACCGGTCTTTCAAAAGCATTAACATTGTAATAGACCAGGTGAGATCTGTACTTCCAAAAATTCTTGCCGTTAGGAGGAGATTCAAAATGTCTAGCAGTTACTCCTACAAAAACACGTTTTAGATTGGGTAGGTGTTTGTGTAAATCTTTAAGGAGATAGAAATCTGTTTTGTGACCTTGCCTTGTTCCAGCAACGGTTAAGGTGTTAGATGTTAGAAATTCTGGATTGATTGCCCTTTTGTTTTGTGAAGAACCCAAAACAAGAAATTTAATAGAGCTATTGTCTTCTTCCAATTGCTCTCCTGATACACTTATACTATTAGGTATATTGCGCACTAAGACTTCTACTCCTATCACTAGAATGACAATAGGAATCAAAAATAGAATAGCACGGTATGTAAATTTTTTCCAACTCAAAACTGAAAGTATATAAATTGTTCCTGTGGCCCTCCATATCTTATTATCATAAATATGAGAACATAGTATCCAGCCCACCTTAGATATTTAGGGAAGAGATTCTCTATTGTTTCTAGACCGTGTAATTTTGTTTTCTGGAAGAGTTCTAACGCTATCATAACGAATAAGAAGCCTAGCTTCCAGCCAATAATAGTTGATAGTTGATACCACGATATGGTACTATTAAAAATAGCAGTCACCATATGCCAAGCCTCAGTAACATTTATAGATCTAAAAAATATTACAGAGAGAACTAAACCAGGAATAAAATAAAGTTTGGAAGGTATAGGGTAGGATTCAAAAAAGGCATGTAAATCTTTGTATTTATATTTTCGTTTAAGCGGAATGGCTTCAAAAAGCATATAGCAACCGTGCAGTGCTCCAAAAATAATATAAGTCCAGTTTGCGCCGTGCCAGAAACCCATAAGTGTCATTGTAGTAAAAATAGCAATGAGTTTTGCATTTCCTTTTGAGATATTATTCTTGCGAGCCCATTTGACCACAGGCATAAATAAATAATCCTGAAACCATTTTGATAAAGTGAT
This sequence comes from Dokdonia sp., assembly GCA_023299935.1. Lineage (GTDB taxonomy): Bacteria > Bacteroidota > Bacteroidia > Flavobacteriales > Flavobacteriaceae > Dokdonia. Next base: position 4,848 of record JALZVV010000087.1, on the reverse strand, counting down.
ATGCCATTTACGCCAGAAAGCGGTCGAAGTGCTTACTAAATAAGGCAGCTTAAAGTTTACACTAAGATTAAAACCAAAAAGCCGTGCAGTACCAATAGCGACATCTGCATAACCTGAGAAATCACAATACAACTGAAACCAAAAAAGGACAGCTGCATAAACAATAGTTACTGAGGAAAATTCTTCGGGTGTTGCATATATAGCACTAACAGCAATTCCAAGATTATCTGCGACCACAATTTTTTTAAACAAACCCCACAGGATTTGGCGCAGGCCGTCTTTTGCTTTAGTAGTATTAAAAACTCTGGTTGTGCTAAATTGTGGAAGTAGTCTGCTTGCTCTTTCTATAGGCCCCGCTACAAGTTGCGGAAAGAAACTAACAAAGCATAAAAAGTTGAGAATATTTTTTGAAGGTTTTACATTATTACGGTACACATCTATGGTGTAACTCATCGTTTGGAAAGTGTAAAAACTTAACCCTACGGGTATAATAATGTTTAAGGTGCTGAAACCTGTTTCAGATATATCAAAAAGGGCTTTAAAATTATCTAAGAAAAAATTGAAATATTTAAAACTAAATAGTACTCCTAGATTCCAGAAAACACTCAGATATAACCAAAGCTTTTTTTGAGCTTTTTTTGAAGTAGCTTCAATTTTCTGGCTGGCGTAAAAATCTACAATGGAGCTTAGAAAAATGAGAATGAGAAAACGCCAGTCCCAAATCCCATAAAAGAAATAACTCGTGCATAACAATAGGATGTTTTGCTGCTTGAGCCTATGAGGTCCTATTAGCCAGTATAGTATAAAAACTACAGGCAAAAATAAGCCAAAATCAAAGGAGTTAAATAACACGTATACTTCGTTCTCTAGGATACGAATATAAAAAAAGCCCTCGAATGAGGGCTTTTATATTACTATTTTTAGTTATTAATTCTTAAAAAGCACCAGGATTAAAATCGGCAGGTGCATCTTGAGGGTCATTTGCATGGTCAGTACAACCGTTAACTGCACTATCAGCTCTTATTATCCATTCGGATTCATTAAAAACTACAGACCCCTCTGTAGTTCCTGCAGCTCTAAGCGCTCTACCATTTTTAAATTCTGCGCAAGTACCCAACTGGTCAGTGCCTATTTGGCCATATATATCAATCAGTGTTCCATCTGCATCAGTGATTACATAGGTATCATTACCATTAGAATTAAAACTACCAAATTGAACATCAGCTACAACATTAGCGTATATCATATTAAAATCTTCTTCATTAGTAGCAATAACATATGATTGCCCAGACATTAATACAGTATTCATAGGAATTGTAAAGTCAGCTCCAGCTGAGGTATTTGCATTAGAATATAATTCTACGATATACCCAGAAATATCCAAATTCATTGAGCTGCCATTTGTTAATTCCAGAAATCTAGCATTATCCTGTCCTGAACCATTAAAATTATTAGGATCTGCAATTTCACTAATAAATAATCCTCCCCCACTAGCATCACAACTCTCATCACTCTCAAAAGTACCGGTTAAAGTTCCAAAATTAATACTCTCAAAGGTCCAAGTTCCAGCAGCTCCAGAACAGTCTTGTGAGCCGGTTGCTTCATTGTTAAAAGTATGACTGCCTGTCCATGTAATTGGAGCACTGCTTACCATAAAATCTCCTGATATATCACAGGCGGTTTCTGTACCATTTGCTACACAATTTGCTTGAGAACCGGCACCATTAAAAACAGTCATCCCTAAAGCAACCTCAGTGTCAAAAGCACTATCTCCATCAGGAGTAGTGAACATAAGTATATTAAAAGTTTGAGTTGTAGAATTGTCGAGTACGGGATGTGTTCCACATTCATCACACATATAAGTTCCTGGAATTGGTGCTACAGGAGCTCTAGTAGTATGTTTTCTTATTAACATGGAACCTTCCTTGTCATTAAGAAAGATATTAGTTATTTCTGGTGTCTTACCATCTGCTGCTACAGAGAAATATAAGCTCGTATTATCTGATTCAAATAATAAGTTATTTATAGCAGTATTAAAAAGGATAGTTTGTGTTGCTTCTAATATTAATTCATCGCCTGATGAAAAGTTCAATTGCGCAAACGGAAATCTTGTTTCATCAGCAGGTATAATAACTGTGATGCTACCTCTTTCTAGTCCATCAATGGTTGTGAAAACCCCATTATATATTCCGGCATTTGAATTTTGAAAAGTATCTGAGGCTAAATCCACAGTTTCAATAATGCTAGAAGAATAGTTCGTTTCATCCTTACTACAACTGGCGAAAATGAATACGCACAATATGCAAAGGTTAAATAAGTTTTTCATAGTGTTAATTAAAGATTTTTATTCCCTACAAAATTAAGGACTTTTCGTGTAAAACTGCTATAATGAAACGCTCTTGAATAAATTAATCGATAAAAAAAATTGGTTTTACCGATGAAATACCTATTAAGTAAATGATTATTAGTAATTCATACAGAAGCGCACATCAAGCTTATCGCCTAATGTGCGCTCTAAATAGAAGTCATTATTTAAAGTAACTAAAAGTCTCACCATCTTTTATGGTAAGTAACGTTTCATAAATAAGTTTAATAACATTTTCTACATCCTCACGGTGTACCATTTCTACAGTGGTATGCATATAACGTAAGGGTAATGAAATTAAGGCAGAAGCTACGCCACTTCCGCTATAAGCAAAAGCATCAGTATCTGTTCCCGTAGCTCTAGACAAAGCCGCTCTCTGGAAAGGTATTTTCTTGCTCTCCGCCGTTTCAGTAATACGATCTCTCAGTTTCTGCTGTACCGCAGGAGCGTATGCTACAACAGGGCCTTTTCCTATTTGCGCAGTACCTTGCACCTTTTGATCAATCATAGGAGTAGTGGTATCGTGGGTTACATCGGTAACGATAGCAACATTAGGCCGTATACGTTCGGCTATCATTTGTGCACCTCTTAAGCCTATTTCTTCTTGGACAGAATTAGTAATGTATAATCCAAAAGGTAGTTTCTTTTTATTCTCGTGAAGAAGCCTAGCGACTTCTGCAATCATAAATCCTCCAGCACGATTATCAATCGCACGACATACAAACTTATCTCCGTTTAAGATATGAAAGGTGTCAGGGTAGGTGATTACGCAACCTATATGTACGCCCATTTTTAAAACTTCTTCTTTATCCTTAGCGCCTATGTCTATAAAAATGTTATTCGGCTTTGGAGGTTCTTCTTTTGAACGATTGCGTGTATGAATCGCGGGCCATCCAAACACTCCTTTCACTATTCCTTTTTTTGTATGAATATTCACGATCTTAGAAGGAGCGATTTGATGATCACTACCTCCGTTGCGTATTACATAGATAAGACCATTATCTGCGATATGATTTACATACCAGGAGATTTCATCTGCATGGCCTTCAATAACAACCTTGTATTTTGCTTTTGGATTAATAACTGCAACCGCTGTTCCATAGGTATCTGTAATAAACTCATCTACATAAGGTTTGAGGTAGTCCATCCATATTTTTTGCCCGTCCCACTCATATCCGGTAGGAGCAGCATTGTTTAGATATTTTTCAAGAAAATCAATTGATTTTTTAGTAAGAATGCTTTTTGAAGCCATAGTTGTATTAATTTTTTACTAAAATAAGAATATTAATAGGAAGAGTAGTGGCGTTATTACATAGTAATAATTAATTTTGGAATAGTTTTCGCTTTAAGCGAAATAGAATTATGCGCACACTAATATATATAAGCCTTGTAATTGTATCCATACTGAAGCTCTCAGCTCAAGATACTTTAGTAAATCCTAATGAGGAACATTACGACTATTATATTATAGAAGGGGATACTATTCCTAGAACAGCCATTGACCTTAACGAAGTTATAGTCTTAAAACGATTAAAATTTGAAGACAAAGATAAAAGAAGGACATATTTGATTCTAAGAAGGAAAACACGTAAAGTCTATCCGTATGCAAAAACAGCTGCCGAACGTTTAGTAACCCTCAATAATAGATTAGACTCTATAAAGAGTAAAAGTGGCAAGAAGAAGTATACAAAGATTATTCATAAATATCTAGAAGATGAGTTTGCCCAAGAACTTAAAAAACTCACAAGAACAGAAGGGCAGATACTCATCAAGCTTATAAATAGGCAAACAGGAGAGACAGCCTTTGAATTAGTTAAGCGATTACGAAACGGTTGGAAGGCATTCTGGTATAACACTACAGCTAGTGCTTTTGATATTTCCTTAAAAAGAGAGTTTGATCCATTTAATATTGAAGAAGATTATTTGATAGAAGACATACTGCAACGATCCTTTCAATCTGGTATTCTGGATCCTCAAAGTAATGCGCTCGGATTTGAATATCTGGAATTAAGTGATAAATGGAAAAAAACCACTTCAGAATCAAATTAATTTTTTATTGATTCTCCTGTGTATTAAGGGCTTGAATTTTATTTTCAAAATTATGTTTGATAAATATAAATATCCCCTTGCCACTTCATATATCTATGTTATATTTGCACCCCGCAAGGGAAAAAGATGTTCTTTTAAAATGTTGTTTAGAGTTGTTTGAAAAAAGATTAAAATATTTTTAATTTTTATTAGGATGATAAAAAATAACGGTTGTATATTTGCACCCGCTTTGAGAGAGATGGTTTAGGAGAAGAGAGCGAGGTTCATTAAAAAAGGTGTTTTGGTAATTAAAATAGTGGGTTCGATTCCTACGACACTAACAAGAATTGTTTTGGATTATCTTCGGATAAGAAAGAGCTAAGTTCATTGACATATTGAATTGACAGCGCGTTTTATTGAAGTTATTATTTAGGTAATAACATTTTTAAAACACC
>JALZVV010000086.1 GCA_023299935.1 Dokdonia sp. | reverse complement strand
ATGCTCATTGAAATAGATGACAGTAAAGAAGCCACATTTCTTATCAAAAACCTACACATAGGTTGGATAGCCGGTATCCTAAGTATGATTGTCTTTGTTTTTCAAATTTTTGAAGAATATAACTTTACAGAGGGAGATGGGTATTTCTTGGGGAATATGGGGTATATACTAGTATCCATTTTTGCTATTCTCAGTTTCTTATTTCATATGCGCGCTTATATTTTATTGGGGAATCTTTTTAAAATGAACCTACTTAAAATAGCCGCAATTGTGTTTATCGTTGTTGAAACCATTATGAATTTAATCACCATTATTGATATCAATAGGATCTATATATCGGACATCGCTTACGGGATTATAGCTTTTGTATTTTATGGATTGAGTTTTTTGCTTTTTGGATATGCACTTTACAAAATGCCGCAATTAGGTAATCTTACAAAAATTACGGGAATTGTGTACTTAATTATTGGAGGGCTTTTTCTTACTGTCATCTTAGGTATTGTTGCATTGCCGCTAAGTATTATATCGCAAGTACTTACCATCCTTATCTTGATAAAGGTAATAGATTTAATAAAAAGAGCATAAAAAATCCTCGGTACAACACCGAGGATCATTTCTAATTGCTACATAACTATGCGTATAAAAGCGCTGGCATTCCCCCAAACACCAGCGCCCTAATTAAACTAGCATTATTACTTCACAATTGGCTTTATATTTTGAATGAGACTGTCCGTCTGTATACTCATAAAATAGATTCCTGTTGATAGCAATCGTTTGCTCATTATTTTGATTATCTACAGCTATTCTTTTTACGATGCTCCCATTTACGTTTACAATCCATACTAAAGATCGTGGGATTGTTCGTATCCGTTACTCTCTTAGGAGTAGTTTCAGTATCTGATGTACTCGTAATTTTTTTCAATACTGGAATTTCTGTTGCGATAGACAGATTACTGCCTCTTGCCTGGATGGCTATACTTGTTATAATAATTATAACCGTATACATTATACTCTTTTTCATAGGGGAATTTTTCACTTCTTAATGATCCTAATTTCTCACAAAACTATATGTTTAACACCTCGAAATCAAAAATTACGCTAAAACTAAGGGTTACCCCTTAGTCGCATAGAATACACGCTGGAACGTATATTCTTATCACAAATACTGCAACCACGAATACGAGTATACAATTAAAACATAGTAACGGGATGCTGTAGGTGGCTATTTCAAAAATGAATAGTATGGTACCTGCTATTTTTAGATTGTAATCTCCAATAATAAGGAGGATTTCTAAAAAAATAGTATGCGACAAAAAGCTAGGGTGAATGTAGTTATAGGAGTAAGTAGTTACTTATAATAAAGTTTAATAATAATTACATTTTTGGTTGATCCTTAAGAAAGGCTCAAGATAAACCAAAGTCAAAACCTAATCTTGCTACCCAATAACTCTCGACTGAGCTCGAACGAGCCATTTGATCTTAATCGAAAATTGTAACTCCATGCGTTAAAGATAATCGCACTAGCTATTTATGTATTGATCGCTAAAGTTTTGATAAACTTCTGGTGTTGAATGGTTTTACTTGCTAAGGGTAAAAAACTAATCCATTAAAGAGAAGAACTCTTTATTTTCTAATGCCCAAACTAAAAGCGCATTATTTTTTTTAGACAGGTTAAGCTTGTTTCTTATATTTCTGCGGTGGGTTTCCACAGTTCTTTCGCTAATAAATTGCTCTAAAGATATCTCTTTTGTTGACATATTATTTGCCACGCATTTAAGCACAGCGCGTTCTTTTAACGTTAATTCATTATAAAGCTCTGAGGAGAACGCTGTTTTACTTTTATTTAATTTTTCTAATAATTTTGGGTTATACCATCTTTCATTTTTTTCTAATGCTCTTATGCATGCTTTTAAATCGTCTGTTGCAAATTCTTTTAGTAAATATCCGTCTGCATGTAATTCTTTAGCTTGTTTGAATATGCTTATATCCGTAAACATAGTATAAATTATTATTTTTGTTTTTATGTTTTTAGCACGGATTTTTTCTAAAATATCGAGTCCACTCATACCCGGCATTTGCATATCGAGTAAGGCGTATTCTGGTTTTTGTAAACAGATATCATTAAATGCGCGTAGACCGTTAGTATGCAAACCAATTACATTAAGACCTAGGCTTTTTAATATCGCCTCCATGCCTTTCCCACTTATAGGGTGATCGTCTGCAATGATTATTTTTTTAGGCATTGTTTATGTTTTTAAAGTAAGCCCTAATTCGGTTCCATTTTTTGAAGAACTAATATTAAATATTCCCTTTATTGCTTTTGCGCGTTGTTCGATATTCAAGAGACCAAAATTAGCTTCTTTGTCTTTTATTTTTACGGCGTCAAATCCTTCTCCATTGTCTTTAATCTTCACCTCTAATGTAGCTTCGGTACTCACTAATTTTATAAATGCATGGGTCGCTTTACTGTGTTTAAGAATATTATTTAACGCCTCCTCTATGATTCGATAAATTTGTAACTCTTGTGCAGTTTTTAACTCCTTTGCGTACGCTAATTGCGTAGTAATCTTGAGTGGCGTGGTTTCCATAATCTGAAGTACTAACTCATCAATACTCCTTTCTAAGCCCACTTTTTCGAACATTGCCGGATGCAAGTTGTGGCTTATGGAGCGCACTTGGGCAATTAACTGTGAAAACTCATCTACACTTAAGTTTTGCCCTTGCTTTGCTTTGTTGCTAAGTAGCAGTAATTTATGGTTTACACTATCGTGGAGATCACCAGCAATGCGACTGCGTTCTTGCTCTATATTTTCTAGCAGTTTGTTAGTATAGTTCTCCTGTAATTGAAATTCTTTTTCTAGCATCCGTTTCTTTCTGAGGTTATTGTATATGGTAAATCCAAAACCAGCAGCTAGGAGCCCTAAGGCAAGAACGGCAATGATGCTATTTCTTTGCAGTAGCGTATTTTCTTGAGATATAATTTGTTGTTCCTTTTTTGCAGTTTCATATTTTTTTTCAAACTCATAAATTTTAGACTTTAATTCAAGATTCCAAATAGAATCTCGCATTACGTTGGATTTTTTTAAATATAAAAATGCCTTGTCATACACTTTTTCTTTCTCTTCAATACTAATTTGATTATCCAGTACACTTTTTGCCCTAGAATAATCTCTATTTCTTGTGGAAGCGGCAATCATTTTTTCAAAAGTTTCCTTATCGTAGGTTCCATTCTTATCAAATGATAGCTTTAAGTTCAAGTTATCAATTTGATAACTATCATTATTACTTGCTGGGTTTTTTAAAGCATCTGCTTTTAACGCTTCTTCTTCTGCAGCTTCAAAATCCTTATTGAATAAATGAACATAGGTTTTTATTACAGCATTATTAAAAGCGTAAGTAGGCACAGGATCGCTCCAAGAGCTTACATAATGATCTAAACTATCACTGTATTTAATTACGTTTTTAAAGGTCGCATCGTTGTTCATAAAATGAAATGCATTCATCAAGTATGCTAAGGAAATATTTGTCGTGTCCTTTGCTGCTTTACCATAATAAATCATTTTGTCCAATGATTTTAAAGTAGAAACATCATCATTCATGGCTGTCGAAATCCTACAAATATTATATTGAATAGAGCTCATATTGCGCAAGTCTTTGTTAGCTTCAAAAACGGCTAAGGCTTTAAAAGCGTGATACTGTGCAGTCTCTAGGTCTGTTGTCACTCTGTAAATGGAAGAAAGTATTTTATGTGATGTTCCGACTATCGTATCTCGCTCAGGATTTTCACTACTGGCAATTGCAGCTAATAACCATTTTTTACTTTCGGCATAATTTCGATCAAATTCATATTGAGATCCAATAAAGTAGCTTATTTTCTTGTTTTGGTTAGCACTAATGCTCGTATTATGTTCATCAATAAACTGGACAGATTGCTTAAGGTAGATAGAATCATACTTCAAATAATAATCTAACGCTTTTCCTTTTTTTGCCAATAATGCTGCTACAACCTTAAATTCTTTTTTGTCTAGCAGTTCTTTATAGGCTTTAGAAAAAGTAGCCTCATAAAGCGAGTCCTTAAAGTTTTCTTTTTTTTCAAGTAAAGCATAGTCTTCTGGTATTGCTATAGGGTCATCTTGAGAACAGCCTATGAGCGCGCCAACTATTAAAATAAATAATGTTCTTGCAAGTAAAAGTCTTTGCATTAAATTGGATGTTTTAAAATTTAAGAACAAGTGCGTAATATATAAAATTAACGCGTAACACGCTTATACGCAAGCACAATTGTGACAAAGAAGTACGTGCAAACATTCCATTTTTTTCATACATATTCACAAAAAAGAAAGAGGCTCTTTAAAAAAAGAGCCTCTCTCAACCATCAATCACGAAAAAACTACTGTACGACAAGCGTATTATCAGTAGCCGTTTTGTTAAGTGGGCAGAAGAATACATATTCTCCTTTTTCTAATGTAGTAGGATTAGAATGTCCTGTTGTATTATTCTCAACAGCTGCAGTTACATAAGCCGTTTTGATATGGTTTGCTGGGTTAGAAACATCTTGTCCCTTCTTTACCAAAACAAAACCAACCTTAGTACCAACGTTGTTGTTGTCAATTTCAAAAACATATGTTCCTGCATTAACAGTAAGTTGTTTTTGAGTGAATTCTCCTTTAGTTTGCTCTAAAGTAATTTTTTTAGTCATTGTGTCTTTCATCATTTTGTCTTGCGCTTGGGCTGAAAATGATACTGTAAATATTAAGACAAATAATGCGATTGCTTTTTTCATTGTAATTGAATTTAAATTTTTGTTCGGATGCTTGGTCTTGGCAAATACAAATAGCTTACAAAAGTAAAATGGTAAAACTATGTTAATGAAAATGGAGTGTTTTAAAAAGGATAAAAAGCATCTTCAAAATGCTTGAGGTTTTCTTGTTTGGCATTTTTAAGAATACCTATAATATCAAAACGCACCTCAACATCTAGATCTTTTGAGATAACATACTCATTTGCTACTTTGATAATGTTTTTGATCTTGCCTGGAGAAACAAAACTTTGTGGATCTCCAAAAAAATCTGAGTTGCGTGTCTTGACCTCAACAACGACTAGAATCCCTTCTTCTTTCTGACAAACAATATCTAGCTCGGCTTTTTGAAAAAACCAATTACGATCCAGGATTTTATACCCCTGCTTAATGAGATACAAAGTTGCAAACTCCTCTCCCCACTCGCCTAGTTCATTATGAGTCATCTATTCTTTTTTCATTTCTGGTTGGTTCTTAACCTCAAAATTAAAAATATCAGGGCGGGCATAATGTCCTATAGGGTCAAAATCAAGTTTGGCTCGTGTGATTTCATCCATATCAATCTCTGCGCTTAGAGCACCTGCTTTATCAAATAAAGGTCCAGCAATAATCTTTCCGTCTGGTCCTACAATCACACTACCGCCTCTACACATCATTTCTGGTTCGTCTACTGCAAGTTTTTGTTGTTCTGGCGTATACATAGACTTCGTAAAAAACTGATTGCATCCCAATACGAAGCATCGCCCTTCTAAAGCAATATGTTGCATCGTTGCCGTCCAATTATCTCTGGAATCTGCAGTAGGTGCAACATAAAT
>JALZVV010000085.1 GCA_023299935.1 Dokdonia sp. | reverse complement strand
AAACCAATATCTCCAAGAACTTTTCCCATAAAAAATCAAAGCCCCAAATAACACAAGAACAAATACATGACTCCAAAAAAATACGAGTGTAGCAAACATTATCCATAAGCCAGCATCAAAAAGTTTTCGTTCCATATGCAAGCCAGATCTCAAGCTCAATACCCTACGAATAGACAGCATAATAAACACCCCACTTATAATAATTTTAGGATTAGTTAAGGCTTCCGGAAACGCAAGTGTAAAAGCGGCATATAATAAAATTCTATAGGAAGTAAGACGAGTGAGTTCATTCTTTTGAGAGATAAAATTAAGCACAAACATGGTAAAAATATACAGTAGCCAGAGTCCAATTATCTTGAGTATTTGTAGAGCGCTGTACCTATCACTAAAACTATTTATATTGACTACAATAAACCCAATGGTCATATACAACAGCACCACAATAGTGTTAACTGGCTTAGACTTGCTAAAAAAGCTTGTGAGCATAGGTGGTTTTTTCTATTTTTGCGGTATTGTAAGCAACGCCTTGCATAAAGCTAAGATACCATACAATATAAAAATAAAGCGATATGAGCTTAAGAGGATTTTTTGAAGGAATACAAGAATTTGCAGAAGAGGTTCTATTTGCCCCATTTAATGCACTTGCAGAAACAGAGCTTGCAAACTGGTGGGCAGCAAGTGGTATTAACTGGTTGTTTATGATTATCTGTTGTGCTGCAATCGTATATTGGATGCTACAACTTAAGAAATTTAATGACAATGGCGAAGAAGACCGCGAAGCAAAAGCACACGGTTTCTTGGGTAAAAACAGTGATTTAGAACATAACCTATAGGTCAAAACCTATATCAGTACGATAAAACATCCTATCAAAATCTAGCTTAGCTATATTCTGGTAGGATTTTTTTATGGCCTTTCTAAAATCAGTATCAAAAGAGGTAATCGCAATCACACGACCTCCATTAGTAACTACATTCCCGTCTTTTACAGTAGTTCCCGCATGAAGTACTAAGGAATCTTCTATCGCATCAATTCCGTTAATGACTTTCCCTTTTTCATACGCTTCTGGATATCCTCCAGAAACAACCATCACCGTTGTCGCAGAGCGCTCGTCTATCTCTAGTGTTTCTTGAGCTAAGCTACCTGCATCTACCGATTTAAATAATTGTACCAGGTCACTTTTAATTCTAGGCAATACCACTTCTGTTTCTGGGTCACCCATACGCACATTATACTCTATCACTTTGGGCTCGTCACCTACTTTAATCAAGCCTATAAACACAAAGCCTTTGTATTCAATATTTTCTTTTGCTAGTCCGTTAACGGTAGGTTTTACGACTTGCTCTTCTATCTTATGCATAAAAGCAGCATCTGCAAAAGGTACTGGGCTTATTGCTCCCATTCCTCCTGTATTAAGCCCTTTATCTCCTTCACCTATACGCTTATAATCCTTAGCTGTAGGTAAAATTTTATAGTCTTTCCCATCTGTAAGTACAAAAACACTAAGCTCTATTCCGTCTAGAAATTCTTCTATAACTACGGTTGTACTAGCATCCCCAAATTTACCTCCCAACATCATCGCCAGCTCATCTTTGGCTTCTTCGAGGCTATCTAAAATCAGTACTCCTTTGCCAGCAGCTAGTCCATCTGCCTTTAAAACATAAGGCGCATTAAGTGTTTCTAAAAAAGCTTGTCCCTGTGCTAAAGTTTCTTGCGTAAAACTTTCATAAGCAGCGGTTGGGATGTTGTGTGCCATCATAAACTCTTTAGCACGTTCTTTACTTCCCTCTAGTGTTGCTCCTGCTTGCGAAGGGCCAATAACAGCAACCTTCTTAAGCTGATTATCTGCTTTAAAATAATCGTAAATTCCCTGAACTAATGGGTCTTCTGGACCCACGACAACCATCTCAATAACTTCCTTAATAACCAGGTCTTTAATCGCTTCAAAATCTGTTACACTTATAGCAACATTGGTCGCTATCTGAGCAGTTCCAGCATTTCCTGGCGCTACAAATAAAGTATCGCATTGAGCGCTTTGCTTAATTTTGTAGGCAAATGTATGTTCTCTTCCTCCTGAGCCAAGTATTAAGATATTCATGTGTGCTTTTTTAAGTCAAAAAACAAAAGTAGTTTGTCTTTATCTTTACAACAAGATATTCTCGTTTTAAAACACTTTTTTGAGTGATTTTCATGGCAAAAGAATGTTCTAGAGTAGACTAAAGGAATTAAATTGTTTGTATTTTGGTTCAAGCAAGAAGAAAGCGCAAGTGAATTTATTTGATTGGACATTAAAAGTACGTGGGTATGATATCGCTTTCGCGAAAGCGCAATTATCGCAAATCCAAGCCATCCCAGAAGTAGACTTCCCAGCTTATATTAGTTCCCAAAAAGAACATATTTTCAACTATCACAAAAAACACACTCCTTTTTACAAAGCACGTATAGACACTGCTAAAGCCGAGCACTGGAACAGTATTCCTATTCTCACCAAAGCAGACTTGCAACAACCATTAGAACAGCGGCTTTCTACCGAATATTCCAAGCAAAAAGTATATATAAATAAAACTTCTGGATCGTCTGGGCATCCCTTTATATTTGCCAAAGACAAAGCCTGTCACGCACTCACTTGGGCTGTAATTCAAAATCGATTTGGCTGGTATGACATCAATTTTAATCATTCTTTACAAGCTCGATTTTATGGCATTCCATTAGACGGTTTTAGTTATAGAAAAGAGCGCCTTAAAGATGCCTTGAGTAAGCGCTATCGCTTTCCTGTATTTAACCTGAATGATGCGGCCTTACACGGGGTTCTAGAATCCTTTGGAAAAAAGCCTTTTGAATATATTAATGGGTATACCAGCAGTATCGTGCTATTTGGCAAATATTTGAAGAAACAAAATGTCTTTTTAAAACAAGTTTGTCCCAGTCTTAAGGCTTGCGTTGTTACTAGTGAAATGCTATTTGATGACGATAGAGTCCTCTTAGAACAGCAATTTCAGGTTCCCGTCATTAATGAGTACGGCGCTTCTGAGCTTGACCTGATCGCTTTTCAAAATCCAGAAGGAGAATTTCAAGTCAATAGCGAGACTTTGTTTATAGAGATTCTTGATGAGCAAAACCAGCCTGTCCCTAATGGTAAGGAGGGCCGAATTGTGGTTAGCTCGCTATACAATAAAGCGCATCCTTTTATTCGTTATGATATTGGAGATATTGGAATGCTCTCAGAAAACAGCACCCCTAAAAAACCCAT
>JALZVV010000084.1 GCA_023299935.1 Dokdonia sp. | reverse complement strand
AAATGAGCAAATAACTTTTCTTGATAACCCTTCTTTCCTTGCATAATTAAAGTTAAGCAAATTCGCTATTTTTAACAAATACTTGTGCAACAGACACAATACCTATAATTAATACGGGCTTCGGGCTTAGTCGATGGGTTTATGTATATTTATGAAGTCCGCAAAATCTTTTGGATTTTGCTCTGGACAGGAAAAAATAAATCAAAATAAAAAGATTTCGCTATGTGCGTGGCGGTAAGCAAACGCTAGTTTGCTCCCGTACTGTTCATAGCTCAACCGATGATGTACAATTCACCTAAAGGTGAACCCAAATTGCTACATTGTCGCTACGCTCCAATTCCCGCCCTTTGGTGTAGGCTTCCCTACAAAAAGGGGAAGCCTACATTTCATTACGATACAATTATGGTATAATCCAAAGACAGAACTTGAATACCTCAGTTGTACAATTAAGCTTGAATTACAAAATATAGACTTTATTTATTTTCTATAGGAGCAGTGTAAAAACGAAGACTAAATTGTAAGTAGCGCGCGGACTATACGACCTAGACAATTTATAATTCTACCGCTACTTATGATTCTTGTACTACTATTTATAGCCGCTTGTTTTCTTGCCTATAGCAACGGAGCTAATGACAATTTTAAAGGCGTTGCGACACTTTTTGGTAGTGGCACACTCAATTATAAGAAAGCAATCATATGGGCCACAGCAACAACCCTAGCAGGTTCTGTTGCTGCTATATTTCTAGCACAAACCTTAGTCAAAAACTTTTCTGGAAAAGGACTGGTCCCTGATACCCTTATCCAATCTCCTGAGTTTGCCATATCCATCGCAATAGGAGCGGCAATAACTGTTTTTATTGCGACTAAAATAGGTATGCCTATCTCGACCACCCATAGTTTAGTAGGTGCATTATTTGGCAGTGGTGTTGTGGCTGTAGGAACGGCTTTTAATTTTGGTAAACTAGGAAGCACCTTTTTAATGCCTCTTATTGTGAGTCCGCTTATGGCTGCGGTAGTCAGTTCTATTGTCTATCTTATTTTTAGAAAACTAAGAACAGTATTAGGTCTCAAAAAAGAACCCAATGAAGATACTGAAAGCTATAAAGGAAAAATCCTAGGTGTTAATGCTCAAAAACTATTAGACGGCGCACATTACATAAGTGCGGGAATTGTAAGTTTTGCAAGAGGTCTAAATGATACTCCTAAAATTGTAGGATTATTATTAGTTATTAATGCCATGGATATCAAATGGGGAATGCTTGCTGTAGCTATCGCTATGGCGATTGGAGGGCTTCTTAATGCTAAGAAAGTAGGAGAAATGATGAGTAAAAAAATCACCCCAATGAACAGCGGTCAAGGTTTTACCGCAAACTTAGTAACGGGACTATTAGTGACTACGGCGAGTATTCACGGTATGCCAGTATCTACCACTCACGTTTCTGTAGGTTCTATTTTTGGAATAGGAACCGTAACTAAAAAAGCAGATTTAAAAGTGGTTAGAAACATCTTACTATCTTGGTTATTAACATTACCTATTGCTGCTTTTTTTAGTGGCTTGTTATATTTTATTTTAATTAAGCTCTAAGGAGAAGAGTCCTCTAAAAAATAAAAAAAAATCCCGCGCTATAGCGCGGGATTTTTTTTTGTAATGCTCCTCTAAACATCAGGACAAGTTTTGTGCAAGCCTTACTACTTACTCAAATACATTTTACGTCTCGCGTATAAATCATAAAACTCATCATCTCTTAAGCTGTCAATAAATAAGATACTCTCTCCGGTACTCTTCATTTCTGGCCCTAATCTTTTATTTACATTAGGAAATTTATTGAAGGAGAAGACCGGTTGCTTAATAGCGTAACCCTCCAATCTAGGATTGAAGTCAAAATCTTTAACTTTTTTCTCTCCTAACATTACCTTAGTAGCATAGTTTACATAAGGTTCTTTGTATGCTTTGGCAATAAATGGCACCGTACGAGAAGCTCTAGGATTAGCTTCAATGATATATACTTTATCATCCTTAATCGCAAACTGGATATTGATCAGTCCTACTGTTTTAAGTGCTATTGCAATCTTCTTAGTATGTTCTTTAATCTGATCAAGAATTAAATCTCCCAGGTTAAAAGGAGGTAATGTTGCATTAGAATCTCCTGAGTGGATCCCACAAGGCTCTATATGCTCCATAATACCTATGATATAGACATCTTCTCCATCACAAATAGCATCTGCCTCTGCCTCTATCGCTCCATCTAGATAGTGATCTAATAATAGTTTATTATTAGGAATCTTACGCAGTAAATCTACTACGTGCTTTTCTAGTTCGTCTTTATTAATTACAATTTTCATTCCCTGACCTCCTAAAACGTAGGAAGGTCTTACTAGGATTGGAAAATCCAGTTTATCTGCCACTGCAAGTGCTTGATCTGCGGTCTCTGCGGTATCAAATTCTGGATACGGGATGTCCAGGTCTTTAAGAAGTGTAGAGAAACTCCCTCTATCTTCTGCAAGATCTAATGCCTCATAACTCGTTCCTAAAATCTTTATGCCGTAACGATCCAGCTTCTCTGCCAGTTTAAGAGCGGTTTGTCCTCCTAATTGAACGATAACACCTTCTGGTTTTTCGTGACGGATAATATCATAAATATGTTCCCAGAATACAGGCTCAAAGTAAAGCTTATCTGCCGTATCAAAATCTGTAGATACTGTTTCTGGATTACAGTTAATCATAATCGTTTCATAGCCACACTCTGCTCCTGCAAGTACACCGTGCACACAGCAGTAATCAAACTCGATTCCTTGACCAATACGGTTAGGCCCAGAACCTAGAACGATAATTTTTTTCTTGTCTGAAACTACACTTTCATTTTGTGCAAAGCGCTTGCCGTCTGTAGTCTCCATTTCTGACTCAAAAGTAGAGTAGAAATAAGGAGTTTGTGCGGTAAACTCTGCAGCACAGGTGTCTACGAGTTTATATACTCTATTAATTCCTAGCTCGTCTCTTTTGTTGTATACTTGACTCTCTAGGCAGTCTAACATATGCGCAATCTGTCTATCTGCAAAGCCGCTTTGTTTGGCTTCTAGGAGTAAATTTCGCGGAAGCGTATCTACTTTAAATCCTGAGATTTCTTTCTCCATTGCATACAGCTCCTCATATTGTTTAAGGAACCACATATCAATCTTAGTAATCTCAAAGATGCGACTTAATGGTATACCCATCTGTATAGCATCATAAATCACAAACACGCGATCCCAACTAGCGTGAGTAAGTTTGCTTATGATCTGATCATAATCTTTATATCCCTTACCGTCTGCGCCCAGGCCGTTGCGTTTTATCTCTAGAGATTGTGTAGCTTTGTGCAAGGCCTCTTTAAAAGAACGCCCTATTCCCATCACTTCTCCTACGGCTTTCATTTGTAACCCTAAGGTTCTATCTGATCCTTCGAATTTATCAAAATTCCAACGGGGTATTTTTACAATTACATAATCTAAAGTAGGCTCAAATAAAGCCGATGTAGATCCCGTAATCTGATTCTTCAATTCGTCTAGGTGATATCCTAGAGCCAGTTTTGCAGCAATCTTAGCAATGGGATATCCAGTTGCTTTGGATGCTAGTGCAGATGAACGAGATACACGAGGGTTAATCTCAATGGCAATAATCTCATCTTCATTATCTGGATTTACAGCAAACTGCACATTACAGCCGCCCGCAAAATCCCCAATACTGCGCATCATATGGATGGCCATATCACGCATTTTCTGATAGGTTACATCAGACAAAGTCATTGCCGGTGCAACTGTAATAGAATCTCCTGTATGGATTCCCATAGGATCCATATTCTCTATAGCACAAATAATAACAACATTATCATTACTATCTCTAAGGAGCTCTAACTCATACTCTTTCCAACCCATTAGGGCCTTATCGATCATTACCTCATGGATAGGAGATACTTCTAGACCGTGTCTTAGTAGATCATCAAAGTCTGCCTCTTCATATACAATAGATGCTCCTGCTCCTCCTAAAGTAAATGAAGAACGTATTACTAGCGGAAAGCCAAATTTTTGAGCAATCTCCTTACCTTTTAAGAAAGAGTTTGCCGTTTCTTGTGGCGCCATCCCTATACCTATCTTAAGCATAAGCTCTCTAAACTTCTCTCTATCTTCGGTAATATTAATAGCATCAATATCTACTCCAATAATATCTACCTTAAAATCTTCCCAAATTCCCTTTTCATCTGCTTCGATACATAGATTCAAAGCAGTCTGTCCTCCCATGGTAGGCAGAACAGCATCTATATGAGGATGTTCCTTAAGAATATGTACTATAGATTTTGTGGTAAGGGGTAATAAATAGACGTGATCCGCCATAGTTGGATCAGTCATAATTGTTGCTGGATTACTATTAATTAAAATAGTTTCGATACCATCTTCTCTTAAAGATCGTAGGGCTTGAGAACCAGAGTAATCAAACTCACAAGCTTGCCCGATGATTATTGGTCCTGAACCAATGAGAAGAATAGACTTAATATTTTTGTTTTTAGGCATTTGGAGATATTATTTCAAATTTTTCAAAATTAGGTACTGTCAGGGTATAAAAAAAGGTGTTACTTAAAAAAAGCAACACCTTATATTAACAATTGTTAATGTCATTATTTTTTGTGGCGAGTCTCAGAAGATACACTTATTTTCTTTCTTCCTTTAGCACGACGACGCGCTAAAACCTTACGACCATTTGCCGAAGCCATACGCTCTCTGAAACCGTGTTTGTTTCTTCTTTTTCTTTTTGATGGCTGAAACGTTCTTTTGCTCATTTTATATCTTCTTTAAGGTCTTTAACCTGTATTCTTTAAGTTTTACTTTTCCGGCTGTAAAAGCTGGGCGCAAATATACAACAAGTTTTTACTTCTCCAAACGCAAAATTCAGAAAATTAGTTGTTGTTTTTACTACATTTGCAATCTTATTACAGACCAATAATTAACGACCATATATGTTCAATAAAAATATTAAACTCGTACTCGCAGTAGCCACTCTTGCCCTAGCAGTATGGCAATTTACTGAAAATGAAATAGGCAATGGCATTATGTTCATTCTTTTAGCCGGGATATTTGTATTACTCTACTTCAAAAATGAAATTATTATAATGGCTTTCTTACGTTTGAGAAAGCAAGATTTCCCAGGTGCGCAAAAATGGCTGGCTAAAATTTCTAATCCTGAAGCGGCACTCACAACAAAACAACAAGGATACTATAATTATCTCCAAGGATTAATGGTTAGTCAGACCAATGTATCTGATGCAGAAAAATACTTAAAGAAAGCCGTGAAGCTGGGTCTATCTATGGATACTGACCTTGCGATGGCTAAATTACAGCTGGCTGGCATTGCGATGACAAAAAATCGTAAACGTGAAGCACAAGTACTTATAAAAGAAGCTAAGACTCTTGACAAGCGTAATATGATGGGAGATCAAATTAAAATGATGGAACAAAATATGAAGCGCGCTGCTAATCAACCTAACCAACAGTTTGGAGGAAGAGCCAGCCGCAGAGCAAGACAGCGATAAAAAGCACTAAAGAATAGCATAAAAAAGGAGTTAGTAGATTACTAACTCCTTTTTTATGCTCTCAATAATCATTTATTTAATTCCCTAGAGAGTAATAACCTTCTTTAGGAATATCTACAAAGTATTGTTTTCTAGATCCATTATTAAGATGTGCTTCTCTTAACCAAGGGTTATGAATTTTGAGCACCTTATATGTTATCCCAAAACGCTCTGCAAATTTCACAAAGTCTGTAACGGCTGTATCAACTTTTACTTTATAGGTGGGAATATTTGTATATAAATCTTCATTGGTATAATTGAACCCATACTTCTTGGGATTATTCATAATTTCTTTAAGTGCTATAATTCTAAAGACATAACGTCCGGTCTCTTGATTTAAAAGTAAATCATAGTAGTTATTAACGTGTTGTGCTTTCATTCTATTTGCGACTCCAGCGGGGCCTGCATTATAGGCAGCAGCAGCAGCTGTCCAACTTCCAAATCGATCCTTTGCCTTTTTGAGATACTCACAAGCAACACGTGTAGATTTTTCAATATGATAACGTTCATCTACATTATCATTTACTTCCAGACCATACTCCTTACCTGTACCTTTTAAAATTTGCCAGAAGCCTGTTGCTCTTGCTGGAGACACAGCTTGTGTCAATCCACTCTCGATAACTGCTAGGTACTTAAAATCATCTGGAACACCTTCTGCGGCTAGAATAGGCTCTATAATAGGAAAGTATTTATTAGCTCTTTTCATAAGGAGTAGTGCGTTAGATTGCCAGTAGGTATTCACTAATAACTCACGATCCATACGTTCCTTAATATCTGGATTATGTATAGGTACCGGCTCTCCCACAAAATTTAATCCTCCAGGAATAGGCAAGGCATATACATTATAATCATTGAGAATTTCATCTACTTCTGTTGAGTTCTCAGTACGCTTAGCTTCTGTTTCTACCGGTTTTTGCACCGCATTGATGGCAACAACTACAATAGCTAGTAATCCTATTACGGCAAATATTCTTTCTATCTTTTTCATATAGGTAGGTTTTACAGCAAGTTAATGATTTTTGATTATTTCTGGCAAGTTCTTATTGAACCATCTAAACTTAGTTATCACCATGATATGAGTCCCTTCTGGAATCACAATGGCGTCTTTTATATACTTAATAGGAAATACCGGATCTTTATCACCATGAATATGAATACTATTAGGAATTGGTGCATCTTGACCCCAACAGACCATCTCTTTTACTGCCCATTTAAGATACCGCCTATCATTCATAGACAGATACTTTTGATAGAGCGCTACCCTATTCTTAACCGTCTCCCCAAAAGCGTATTTAGCAAGCAGATCAATATCTTCTATGAGTTTAGCAGGCACGGCTTTGTAGAGTTTTAGCTTTCGCGAAAGCTTCATCCTCCTTGGTAACTCTTTCTTAGACTTCACAGAACTCACTATGATTAATTTAGAAACCTCTATATGCTTTGCCATCTCCTGAACGAGAACTCCTCCAAAACTAACTCCTAGCAATACAGGCTTTTTATGTGTGATCTTTAAAGTCATTCGAAGTGCATAGTCACTTAAGCTTTCATTAGTTTCTGGCAGAAACCAGGACAACTTATGCAGTGTAAATTCCTCCTCTGCTAATTTAATATGTTCAAAAATGGATGGGTTTGCTGCCATTCCTGGCATAAGGTAAACATGTATCATATAGTGATTGAGCGCTTTAGAATACCACACAAAAGTAGTGTCCTTATTTTTTTGTACTTTTGCAGCAACTTAATTTTAAGAAATTGATAATTTTTAATTCGTTTTACTATCAAAACCTTATCTCTAAATTAAAAATAGATTTCTTAAAACCGACACACATCTAGAATATTTTAACACTCTAATACAGTATACATGGAAGCAATGACTGCAATTGAATTGACAGATAATGAGTTTTTGAGACAGTTTGAAGCCACTTTTGACAATAAAATGGCCAAAATGGAATACTCATTACAGGAACGCAAAATCTTCCTAACCAAAATAATGATGCCTGAAGGAACGGAAGATCATATGAATGATTTTATCATAGCTGTATTTAACGAAGTTAAGAACAGAGAAATTAGTTTAGTACCTACAAGTCCAGAGATTGCAAAGTTTATGAGATCCAACAGAAGGAAATATAAAAAATTACTTCCTGTAGGAATCAATATCTAAACTATATAAACCGTATAAAAAAAGCCACCTAATGGTGGCTTTTTTTTGTGTTATCTATTTATAGATTAAAACATCTCACGTCCTGAGAAATGAAACGCACCCTCTATAGCTGCATTCTCATCACTATCACTACCATGTACTGCATTCTCTCCCATAGAAGTCGCATATAACGCTCTAATCGTTCCCTCTGCCGCATCTGCTGGGTTTGTAGCTCCTATGAGTGTTCTAAAATCTGCAACAGCATTATCTTTTTCTAAGATTGCAGCAACAATTGGCCCTCTAGTCATAAAGGCTACGAGCTCTCCAAAAAACGGACGCTCATTATGTACTGCATAAAAAGCCTCTGCATCTGCCTTGGTCATCTGTGTAAGCTTCATCGCTACAATACGAAAACCGCTCGCTGTAATTTTTTCTATAATTGCTCCAACGTGTCCATTCTCGACTCCATCTGGCTTTATCATTGTAAAAGTTCTATTTGTTGCCATAATATGATATTTTTCTTCCTTAAAAATTAAATATTAGATTAAGACCTCTCCGTCTTAATTGGGCGCAAAAATAAAGCTTTTCTTGTAAACAGAATGTTAAGATGTTCTGCTCCTTTGCCATATCATTCTTATTTCAAAAAAAAATGAGCCCATTAACTGCTCTAAGAGCACTAAATTGTATCTTGTGGCTATGAATAAAAATGATATTGCTAAGGTCAAGGAACTACTTAGCACCCCAAAATCTATAGTAATTGTACCTCACAAAAATCCCGATGGCGACGCTATGGGAAGTACACTTGCCTTGCATAGGTACTTGGTAAAGAAAGGGCACAGCGCAACAGTTATAGCCCCTAATGAATATCCTCATTTTTTAAAATGGATGCCCGGTCAGGAAGAAGTATTGGTGTATAACGCTTTCGCGAAAGCGGCCAAAGAAAAAATACAAGACGCACAGCTTATCTTTACCCTTGACTTTAATCTTCTATCCAGAACCGGAGAAATGGAGCCAGCCTTAACAGAAGCCTCTGCCGATTTTGTGATGATTGATCATCATCAGGCACCAGGAGACTATGCTTTAGTTACTTATAGTGATACGACAATGAGTAGCACCTGTGAGATGGTCTATCATTTTCTTGATATGCTGGATGCTAAGACCGATATTGATATAGATATGGCGACCTGCATGTATACTGGAATTATGACAGATACGGGCTCTTTTAGATTTCCGTCAACTACTCAAACGACGCATACCGTAATTGCTTCACTTATAGAAAAAGGGGCTAATAATGCCCAAATACACCGTGCTATTTATGATACAAATAGTCACAGTAAACTCCAATTATTAGGCGTTGCTCTAAAGAATCTAGAGATACTACCAGAATACAAAACGGCATATATTACCTTAACACAAAAAGAGCTTGATGATCATAAGTTTCAGAAAGGAGATACAGAAGGTTTTGTAAACTATGGTTTATCGCTAGAAGGAATTGTTTTTGCAGTAATCTTTATAGAAAACAGAGCCGATCGCATCATTAAAATGTCGCTGCGTTCTAAAGGCGATTTTTCTGTAAACGAATTTGCAAGAGCTCATTATGAAGGAGGAGGGCACACTAATGCTGCGGGAGGAAGAAGTTTACTTTCTATGAAGAAAACGGTTGCACAATTTATCGATACTTTAGCTACGTATAAAACCGTTCTAAACTCATGAACCGATTATTGATATATTTAATAGTGTTAGTCGCTTTCAGTTCATGTAAAGAACTTGAAGCAAGAAAACCCGTCACGAGAAGTTCAGGAAGCTATAATCAAGAATCTATTGTACGTAATAAAGATTTAGTTTCTTCTGAAGAAATGCAGATT
This sequence comes from Dokdonia sp., assembly GCA_023299935.1. Taxonomy (GTDB): domain Bacteria; phylum Bacteroidota; class Bacteroidia; order Flavobacteriales; family Flavobacteriaceae; genus Dokdonia. The sequence goes on along the minus strand of JALZVV010000084.1, from coordinate 2,575 downwards.
CAATCCTACATTGCTAAAGATACTCTAAACACCTATCTAGCCTCTAATGATGGATTCTGGTATCGATATGTTACCAAAGATAGCTTAGGGGTTACTATAACACCTCAGATAGGCGATTTAACTCAGTTTACGTATAACTTAAAAACCCTTAGCGGTCGCACCTTAGTTAGTAAGCAAGAAATAGGGAATGTGATTACTCAGATTGATCAGAGCAATCAAGAATTAATTTCTGGTATAAGAGATGGCCTTAAAATTATGAAAGAAGGAGAAACCGTTATATTTTTGTTTCCTTCATATAAAGGTTATGGGTATTATGGCTTAGAGAATAAAATAGCTAGTAATAGCGTGCTAGCATGTGAATTGACCTTATATAAAATAAAACAACAATAGATAAACTTAATTAAAATGAAGAAGACAGCTATGTTATTAATTGCTATCCTAAGTACATTCTTATCATGTAATGATAAATATCCTGAACTAGAAGATGGCCTTTATGCAGAATTTAATACTGATAAAGGGATTATGGTTACCAAACTTTATTTTGAAGATGCTCCGGCTACGGTAGCAAATTTTGTAGCCTTAGCAGAAGGAAATCACCCTATGGTGGATACTGCTTATGCTAATAAGCCTTTTTACAATGGTCTAAAATTCCATCGTATTATTAAGAATTTTATGGTACAAGGAGGAGATCCTTTAGGAACAGGAAGAGGTAATCCAGGATATAAATTTCACGATGAGCATTCTCCGGAACGTCGCCATGACACAATAGGAGTGCTGTCTATGGCAAATTCTGGTTATGCTACAAATGGTAGCCAATTTTTTATCACGCACAAAGCAACACCACACCTTGATGGTTATGATGCCGCCGGAAATTTAAAAAACTGTGAAAATATAAATGTGAGTAACCCGAGACAACGAGTAAGTTGTCATACGGTATGGGGACAATTGGTTATTGGTTTTGATGTGCTAGACAATATTGCTGGTGTTGAAATGACAAATCCAAGAGCAGGAGCCCCTAAGGATAATGTATTTATCCAGGAGGTTACAATTATTCGTAAAGGATCTGCTGCAAAAAAGTTTGATGCACCTGCAGTATTTACTTATGAATTAGAGAACCTAGATAAAAAGAGAGCAGAAGCTGAGGCAGAGCGTCTAAAGGTATTCGCTCCATTTAAAGAAAGGTTTGATAGCAAAAGAGGAAAAGCTGAAAAACAAGCGAGTGGTTTAGCTATATATTGGGATAAAAAAGGGGAAGGCCAAAAACCAAATATTGGAGATACTTTTCAAGCTAATTATACTGGGTATTATACTCATGGAGAATTGTTTGACACGAGTCTTGCAGATGTAGCAGAGAGTCAAGGAAAACTTGATCAACGCAGAAAAGCTGCTGGGGGTTACGCTCCAATGGAAAGGAAATACAGCCCAGATGAACAGCTAATCGCAGGTTTTAAAGAAGCACTATTGCAAATGCGTATTGGTGATGAAGTGACTGTCTTTATTCCTTCGCATTTAGGATATGGCGCTCAGGGACACCCTGCAGGGATTCCTCCTAACAGTGACTTGGTATTTGAACTTAATCTTGTAGGAGTTAAAAAATAATCATTAGAGAAAAATTAAAAACAGGCTCGCTTAAATACATTAAGCGAGCCTTTTTTATTTATAAGACCTAACCTGCCATAAAAATAGTATAAAGTAACGCAACCCTTTCCATTTTTTTAGTCTTAGATATAGCTAACTGAGAATCGCGTACCTTTCTAATTATATTGCATACAGCTCTAGAGAAAGGAAAGACTTTTCTCTCAAGTATAAATTATTAGAGTACTCTTGAACATATCTCAACTTATAGATAAGTGCAAGCAGGATGACCGTTCTGCTCAGAAGCAACTTTATACCCAGTATAAGGATGTGCTATTTGCGATATGTTTGAAATACTGTAGGACCAGAATGGAAGCAGAAGATAATTTACAAGATTCTTTTGTAACCATATTACAAAAAATAAAATCCTATAAAGGGAAGGGATCTTTTGAGGGGTGGATGAAGAGAATTACTATTAACAAGGCAATAGACAAATACAAGAAAGAACCCTATTTCGATTCTATAGAAGACTGGCATATCAAAGACGATACAACTATAGATGTAGATCAAAGTCATATCCCTTTAGATAAAATATTGGAATTTGTTCAAGAACTACCAAGTAGGTATCGATTGATTTTTAATATGTATCAGTTGGACAATTACAGTCATCAAGAAATAAGTAAAGAACTTAGTATTAGCATAGGAACTTCAAAATCTAATTTGCACAGAGCAAAAATCATTTTGAAAGAAAAAATAACAACATATACAATAACCACAAATAATTCTATCGCAAATGGGTAGTAAGAAAGATATTGGTAGTTTATTTAAAGATAGGCTTGGCGAGTTGAAAGAAACTCCAAGTGACAATCTTTGGAATGCAATTGCCTCAGAAATGGACCAAGGTACTAAAAGAAGGATTTTACCTTTTTGGTATTATACAGGTGGAGGGCTTATCGCCGCTTTAGTAATAGGACTATCAATATGGTCGCCTATGGATAAT
>JALZVV010000083.1 GCA_023299935.1 Dokdonia sp. | reverse complement strand
ATAATTAGCCGTTATGTAAAATTGCCGCTGCCTATGCGCTCGTCCCGAAAGCTTTCGGGATTCTAACCCGCATAGCCACCGCCATAAAAAAGCTAACCTTTTAGATTGTTTCAAAATTTGCGTATTCGATAATAATCCTGCAATATTTTTTTCTAAGACATTCTCGTAAAGGTTTCCGCAAGGGTACAAAATTACTCTGCGAGATAATTTCTGTACACTTGCTCTAATTGTGCTATAATTCAACCTTTTTTGATTTGAGCTGTTTAATAACATTTAGAATTAGAATTTTAAATTGTGACGCTTAATGGTTTATTATTATCTTTTTTTATTGATACGGTAAAGTGTACTTTGAGCGGGCCTGTGCAGCTCTGGGAAACAAAAAAATGCCAACGCGACCTGCTCGCCACCAAAAACAATCATCCGCTGGATAATTGCTTTTGTCACGTATAAAACTTTAGAAACACGGACGAACGTTAAGAAAATGTCTGGGAGACATTTTTAGTGAGTAGCGAGCCTGTGGCGTTGGGCTCAACCGCTATATTTCAGAAAACATTATAATTATTAATATTGCTTTGAACAAGCCATAAACCTTATTAATATTAAGAATATGTATTGTTAGACCTCTAAAATATGTACGCTCATTCACCTATTATTTTAACCGAAATTTTATGAGGTCGAGTTAAAAAATTACTTAAAATTTAAATTCTATCCAGCACTTCTTTTCTAAACGATTTTCCAATTGCTAATTTAATATCGTTTTGTAATACAATTTGATTGCCATCAATCATTTTAAGTTTATTAAAATTAACGATATAAGATTTGTGAATACGTAAAAAATTGTATGGCAACTTTGTTAAAAAATCTGATAGTGTTTGTGGAGTTAACACCATTTTATCTGTGTAAATTTTAATGTAATTTCCGTAGGCTTCAATATGTGTAATAGTATCAAAATCTAGTTTTATAATCTTTTTATCACTCTTTACAAATACAGAAGTTACTATTTCTTCTTTTTTTATAGCTACAATTTCAGTTTGAAGCATAGGTTTTTGTTGCACTTTTAAAATTGCTTGTAAAAATCTCTCTAAAGAAAAAGGTTTTAATAAATAATCTGTGACTGCAAGTTCAAAACCTTCAATTGCATATTCTGGATATGCAGTTGTAATAATTACATTCGGTTTTAGCTGCATAGTTTTTAATAAACTTAAACCTGAAAGTTTAGGCATATTTATATCTAAAAATAGAATATCTATAGTTCTATCTTGTAGAATTTCAATAACCTCAAAAGCGTTTTTACAAGAAGCCACTATTTTTAAATTAGGAATAGACTCTATATACTTCTCTAATATCTGACGTGCTATTGGCTCATCATCTGCTATAATACATTGTAACACCTTCATTTTGCAAATCTAATATTAATTGAACAATATAGTTTTCATCAACTTTTTCAATACGCAATGTATGCTTTTCAGGATAGATTAAAGCCAATCTTTTTTTAGCGTTTTGCAATCCTATTCCGCTTTTTCCTTTCTCTAAATCTTCATTATGTATACTAAATGTATCTAAAGTGTTTTCGCATTTAAAAACTATTGTATTGTCTTTTTCTTCAATAGAAATAACTACGCTACTTTCTCCATTTTTTAAAACTCCTAAATGTTTAAAAGCATTTTCAACAAATACAATGAATAACATTGGTGCAATTTTTTTTGATGATAAATCTCCTAACTTTGTAAACTGAATATCTATTTTATCTTCTAACCTTATTTTTTCTAAAGAAATATAATTCTCTAAGTAGCCTATTTCTTTTTCTAAAGGCACTAATTTTTCTTTGGTTTCGTATAAACTATAACGTAATAAATCTGATAATTTCAACATTAAACCTGGCAGTTTCTCTGATTTCACAACAGATAAACCATATAAGTTATTTAACGTATTGAATAAAAAATGTGGATTTAATTGCGCTTTAAGCAGTTTTAATTCTGCTTCCTTTTCTTGTTGACGACGTATAAAACTATCTCTTGCTAATTTTATAGAAGATGCAAAAACAAGTGCCAAAATCATGATACCAAAAAAGTTGATAAACATGGTTATTTTTAAAATCTGTTCTGTAAAAGTTTTAATAAGTATTACAGATATAATAGTAAAAACTACAGCATTCAAAATAAAAAGCAAGAAAAACAAAAAACGTTTTTTTCTAAAATATGGGAGAATAAAAATGTTGTTAATATAAACAGCTGGAGCTAATAATAGTATAATAAAACTAGCTACTACGACTACTCTATCCCCATTTGTTATTGTAGTTAATAATATTAAAAAAACAAACAACCATACAAATAGGTTTTGTACAATTTTATTATCTATCCAAGAATCTAATTTCGACATTATTATTTGTTTATGAATCTACTCAAAAGTACCAATTCATCAATAAACCTCTGTTTTTTAATGATGAAAGTTCTCAAAAACAGTCTAATCAACTCTTTTTTAATGATATCAGTCTTTTTTACCTTAATCACGTAATAAAATGCGTTTGTCATTCTTTTTTTAAAACTATGATCTTTTAGTAGAGTTTTGAGATATTATTAATCATTAAAACATAAAAAATGAGACATGTAGTAAAAATTTCAATCGTAATGATCTTACTTATTCAAAGTATGGCATTTAGTCAAACATCAGAACCTGTAACTGCTTCAAAAGCAAATGATGCTATTACAAAAGTGGAAAGCACAGAAAAGGAAATAGCCACAAATAGTTATAAAGCCTTTTTAGGAAGCTACTATTTAACAGAAGCAAGTATTACTTTAACCATAATTAAAGAAAAAGACAATTATTATTTGACATCTCCTGATTCTAAAGACGTTTTATTTCCAACAAATGAAATAACATTAACGGAAATAAAAAGAGGTGTTAATCTAGAACTTATTGAAGGTGATTCTGATGGATTAAAATTCACTCAAAATGGTTATGAAACTGTTATTAAAAGAGTGAAACCAGAAACTCAAGACTAATTAAATCTAAAATAAACAAGATGAAAAATTATTTATTTTTTTTTGGAGGAATAATAACAGGAATTATATCAATTGTCCTCATTGCAGGAATTACTCTTTACGTATTTGGATTTATAAAAATTTAAAATTATGAAAGCAAAAATGAACTTTAAATCCGGACTTTTTACTGGAAGCATACTTGGAATTTTAATTCTAGTATTTGGATATTATTCCTTTCAAAAAATTTCAGAAAAGGCAGAAAATGTTGCTATTATTGATTTACACCAATTAGAATATCAAGATTTGGATGGCAATAATATAAAACTATCAGATTTTAAAGGAAAATGTATTCTCGTTAATTTTTGGGCAACATGGTGTGCTCCTTGTGTCAAAGAGTTTCCTGTACTCAATGAGGCTTATGAAATATTAAATAAGGACTTTGTTTTTATTATGGTGTCAGATGAGTCTTTAGATAAAATAAAAAAAATTGCAACTAATAAACCTTATCAATTTGTATTTGCAAAAACAAATAATTTAATGATTAAAGGTATTACATATCTTCCTCAAACCTTTGTTTTAGATACTGCTGGAAATACTGTAAAACACCATCCTACTATTTTTGAAGGAACAGCTTCCTCTATTGCTAAAACCATTCAAGATTGGACTAAAAATTAAAAATTTATGACACTAGATATTAAAAACGTATCAAAAAAATACAATAAGAATAAATATGGATTGAAAGACTTTTCAATCCATATTGAAAAAGGGATTTTAGGTTTACTTGGACCAAATGGAGCTGGAAAATCTACCCTATTAAAAATGATAGCAACAGTTAACAAACCTACAAATGGTGTTATTTGTTTAAACAAAAACAATATTGTAAGTGACCCAAATTATATGCGAAAGCAATTGGGATTTTTACCACAAGATTTTGGCGTCTATCCAAACTTAAACGCTTATGAGTTTTTAGAATATATGGCTGCAATGAAAGGCGTTGGTGGAGACAATTTAAAACCAAGAATTACGCAATTACTGGAAGGTTTAAATTTAATTGATTCTGCTAAAAAACCAATAGGAAGTTATTCTGGAGGAATGAAACAACGCGTTGGTATTGCGCAAGTATTATTAAACAATCCAAAGATTGTAATTTTTGATGAACCAACCGTTGGTTTAGATCCTCAAGAACGTGTACGTTTTAGAAACTTAATTTCTGATTTGGCTAACGATTGTATTGTGATACTTTCTTCGCACATTGTTTCAGATATTGATACTATTGCTGATAAAGTTGCCATCATGAAAAACGGAGAATTACTTTCTCACGGCAACCAAGAAGATATCATACAAAACGTAACAGACAAAATCTTTGAAACTACCATTGCTAAAGAAGATTTGACCACTTTTAAAACAGAACAAACTGTAGTGAGTACATCACGAAAAAACAATCAATTAGTAGTTAGATATATTGCTAATTTTCCTGTTGCAAATGCTATTAAAAAGGAAGCAAATTTAGAAGATGCATACTTGTATTTAACAAGATAAACTAGGTCATCATTTAAAAATAAAATTATGAAATCATTTCTTACTATTATAAAATTTGATTATTTACAACGTACTAGAAGCTATGCGTTTTTAATTACGCTTTGCGCAAGTTTAGCAATTGCGTATACGTTTGTACCAGAACCAAACGCTAATTATTCTACTATAAGAATTTCAGATTATGTTGGTTTTTATAATTCCGCTTGGTTTGGTTATGTAACTGCAATTATGACAAGTGTATTCTTGTCTTTAATTGGCTTTTACTTGGTAAATAGTAGTATTAAAACAGATGTCCACACCAAAGTAGGAGAAGTAGTTGCAGCAACTCAAGTTTCTAATTTTAAGTATTTATTCTCTAAAGTGTTGAGCAATTTTTTAGTCTTATTAACTATTGTAGGTATGGTATTTTTAATGAGCATCGTACTCTTTTTATTATACAATGAAGGTTTTCCTTTACAGTCTTTACAATTTATAAAACCATATATACTTATTACACTTCCTGGACTATTTGTAGTTTCTGTATTAGCAGTTGTTTTTGAAGTTTTCTTTGGCAAATACTCTGTAGTGCAAAACGTTGGTTTCTTCTTTGTATTTATGTTTTTAATAGCCTCTTCTGCTAAAACTGAAAATGAATTTGCAGTAGATCTTTTTGGAAGCAAAATTGTATTGCATCATTTAGAAAAAACTGTGGGAGCAATTACTAATACTAACGAAACCACTTTTACAAATATTGGCTTTGTACTTGGTAACTTTAATAAAACAAACAAATTTGAGTTTAATGGTATAGATTTTCCAACGTCTTTTATAATAAGTCGTTTGCTTTGGGTTGCTTTAAGTATTGGCTTACTGTTTATGGTTTCTTTTGTGTTTCATAGATTTAATATTAAAGAAAGAGTTTCTGTAAAAAAAGTAAGGAATATAAATACACAAGCAAATAACATACAGGATATTAGTTTGGCTAGTTTGCCTAAAACTCAAATAAATTATAGCATTTCCTCTTTACTACAAACCGAATTTTTATTACTCTTCAGAAAAGGCAAAAAATGGTTATGGTTTGTTAGTATTGCAGGAGTTATTTTATTAGCTGTGTTGCCAATACAAACTGCACACCAATTAGTATTACCAATATTATGGTTTTTACAAGTAAGTAGATTATCTAACCTTACCACAAAAGAAGTAAGCAATAATGTGCATTATTTTGCATTTACTTCATACAAACCTATAAGTAGACTATTTGTATCTCAAGTATTTGCAGGAGTTACCTTAATGTTGATATTGGCATTACCATTAATAATACGTTTGACTGTATTAGCAAACTTTACAGCTGCAATTTCTGTTTTATTAGGAGGCCTTTTTATAGTTATGCTTGCTGTTACATTTGGTATAATAACAAAGGGCAAAAAACTATTTGAAGTACTTTTCTTTATGATTACCTATGCTAATTGCAACCTAATAACTTTTACAGATTATTTTGGCGCATTTAAACACAAACCATACTATGTTACGCAACTTTTTATTCTTATAATAGTTTTAGGCAGCGTAAGTTTCTTAAAACGAAAACATGAATTAAATAGGTGATTATTTTTTATTTTCTCATTCCACACACTTTACCTCCACCCTACTCCAGCCAACGTTGTAAAGAGTGTTCCATTAATATTTTAAAAATAAACTATTGGTTAGAAAAACTTTTAAAGAAGATTTGTTCTTATCATTTGCTTTGTTTCAAAGCAAAGTGACATAACGCAGAACATTATAGTACAAATGTATTGTTTTGCAGTTTATAGCGGGTATCCCATTTGATAGCTATAATTCTCTATTATGTAAAATATCCCCTTAGTACTCTTTTTGTTTTATTAAAACGGTATCTGGGGTCATTAAACCTTTTTGTTTGGTATAACTTGAATACTAAATTAGATATTCTTTAGATAGTATAATTTGGCTTTGTGTAAAGTGTCCGCGCACACGCGCTTAATGATAATATCCCTGTTAAAAATTCACTAATTATTAAGTCATAAAGGCCATGTATATATTTGTTTAATTATTTTGTAATTTTTCAAACAAAACGTGGAGCAATGGATATTTTACAAGAAGTAAAAAAAATGAAAATGCTAAAATGAGCCATATGTCAACAGGTGACAGAGTTGTAGCATCGAGAGAAGCCAAACGACTTGTTTTGGCAATTAACAAGATATACAAAAAGACAAATGACACAGCCTTAATGGATGTGATGAAACGATTAACGCAAAAGAAAAAAAGAATTGAGGTTAGATTAAAGGGAAGGCCTGATTCTGGAATATAAGATGATAAAACAAAATCAATTTAATGTACTTGGAACTGTTTTAAAACCCTGTTGTGTTGATCCAGCTACAGGATATTTTAGAGATGGGTTTTGCCGTACAATTCAAGAGGATTCTGGTACACACGTAGTTTGTGCCATTGTAACTCAAGAATTTTTGGATTATACCAAAGCTCGAGGAAACGATCTTTCCACACCAATACCTCAGTGGCAATTTCCTGGTTTGAAAGTGGATTCTAAGTGGTGTTTATGCATCTCTAGGTGGCTAGAAGCAGAGCGTGCTGGAAAAGCACCATTTGTAGTTCTTGAAGCCACACATCAAAAGGCATTGAATTATACTACTTTAGGATTATTGAAAAAATACGAAGCATTAGTTCAGCAATAAAAATATACAAACACAAGATCAAAAAAGAATCATACAAAAATGAAAAAAATTATCTTTAAATGGGACCCAGTTATTTTAGCTTTTATATGTTTAATGTATTAAGTTATACTAGGGATATTGGGAAGAACAGAAGAAGCTCAATATTCTGCACATTGGCCTGGTACAATTTTATTATTAGCATTAGTAATTAGACAAAGACGTACAACATGAATTTAGCATTCTTTTTTATTGGTGGCGTAATATTTGCAATTTACATAGCGTTTACTTTATGGAATATTTTCTATTCTGCTAAAAAGTAAAAGAGAAGAAAATTATCCTAATATGAAAAAGTAAAATCAAGTAGTAATGAATTTGAGCTAAAACTTTAAATTAAATCACAAGTATGTTAATTTTGAGAGCACGTGAGAGCCTTCATTTGTAATCATAAGTGTACTTTTAGTGTTTCAATAACTGCTAGTGCAGCTCTTTCTCCAGATATCATAGCTGCATTTAAAGAACCGTTGAGTTGGACATCTCCAGCTAAATAAATACTTTCAGAAAAAAGCGTTTCTGTAGGTGACATTTCATAGTGTAATTCAGTTAACTTAGGCAGCGACATTGGTATGCTGTACATATCAATAAACCTACTCGTAGTTATGCCACAATTTTGTTCTAATTCATTTTGCACACGATCTATTAGTATTTTGCCAGAAAGATTTTGATTATCAACTACAGTAACAGAAAGTAATTCTTTCTTAGGTTTTAATGAGGTTTCTAGACTTGTGTGGTAAAATATATTATTAATCAATGACTTCTGTTTAGTAATTAGACCTATTAAAGGTTTTCTAATAGTTCTATTTTCAGTTTCAAAATATAGAGTATCACAGCTTTGCCATTTTGTGGATTGATTTTTCAACTTTTGAATTAGCTTGCTAGGTTCAGTAGCAATAATTATGAAGTCACTTTTTATTTTTTGGCCATTATCAAGTTCTATTTCTCTTTCAATAACAGAAGAAACCTGTGTACTATATTTAAAAGTGGTGTTTTTTAGATTGTTTAAAAGTTGTTTTGGGATCTCTTCTATGCCGCCTTTTGGTAGGGCCGCATGGCCTTCTCCAAACATTTTATAGACAAATTCAAACATTCTACTGGATGTTTCTAATTTGTTTTCAAGAAAAATTCCGCTAAAAAATGGCTTAAAAAACTCATCTATTATTCTAGAAGAAAAATTCAAATCCATTAAATAAGATAGTGTCGACTGCTCTTTATCTAAGAAGATTTCTGATATCGTTTTTTTCTTCAATCTATTATTTAGTTTAAGAATTTTCAATTTATCAGTGAAAGTACCTACTCTAGCAAATAGTGTTGAAAACAATAAAGAAGTATCTCTTATCGGGTCTCCTATTATCTCTTGTTTTCCGTTTTTATAAATTGAAGCTCCTGGCAAAAAATTTTGTAACTCCAAAGATTCGAAATTAAGATATTTTTGAGCTGCAGGATAAGCGGTAAGTAATACTTGAAAACCACGATCTAGCTGATAACCATCTACAATATCTGTTTTTACTCTTCCCCCTACTCTATCTGTAGCTTCAATAATAACAGGATGAAATCCATTTTTTTCGAGGACAGTTGCAGCTATTAATCCACTAATTCCTGCACCTATTATATGTATTTTATAACTCTGCTTATTCACTTATTATTTTGTTAGATTATTTTGATATCCATATGACAAAATTAGTATTTTTGGTTCGTGTTGATTTAACTTCTTCGTTAACAAATCTTTCTAAAATATGAACTACCTAGTTATTGCTTTTCAAATTATCGTAGGTGCAAGTATTCTTAATGTATGGCTTGTACAAAATAAAAAGGCTACAAAATGGCGTGGCGGAAATGCGAACACTATTATAGAAGAGTTTCAAGAATATAGTTTATCAAAATCTATATATTACATTGCAGGCTTCCTAAAAGTAACACTTGCTATTTTATTGATTATTGCTATTTGGTTTCCTGTCTTAAAACAAGCAGCAGCGTTAGGATTAGCAACCCTTTTGCTCGGCTCTATAGTAATGCATATTAAAATTAAAGATCCTCTGTTTAAATCTGTACCAGCGCTTATATTTTTAATATTATGCTTATTTATTGCATTCGTTTGAATTAACTAGGCAGCCATTAGATAGTAATAATTGATACTTATATATAAATTTATAAGTGCAAATATTAAGGATGGTAATGACTCTAAAATGCTATCTTTTATTTTAATTCTAACTGCAAATCCTGAAAGCATAAGAAGCGTTAGTCCTGTCGAGGCAACAAATATTAGTATGGGTGAAAAGAAATAACCGACAATCAATCCAAACGCACCTAATAATTGCAGATATCCTGTTAGCATTCTCTGTTTCCCTAAGCCAAATCTAGTGAACTCTTCCTTCATTTTCTGTGACAGTAGACAGTTAATTCCGTAAAAAAGAAAAGCGCTACTTGATAAGAGTAATGCGATACTTAGAATATTCATTTTTTATACTTTGCATTATAGGAAACTATGTCTAACGAGGAGATGATATTAATTCAACTTTTCAAGCTGTTTCATA
>JALZVV010000082.1 GCA_023299935.1 Dokdonia sp. | reverse complement strand
TCAAAATCGTCTCTTAAATCTTTTAGGCGTTTTTCTATAGCGCTTCGGCTTGCAGGAATTACACCTTTTTGCTTAAAAATAATGGCAATTTCATTTTGATTACTACCCACAGCGAGCAAGTTGAGTAATTGCTCATCATAGTGGCTAAGGGTAATGGTGTTTTGTTGCAGTAACAGTTGCTCCAACCTATGGGGTAGATAACGTTCTCCTTGTATTATTTTTTCTAGTGCCTTCGTTAATTCGCGTATCCCTTCTCTATCCTTACAGACATAGGCATCCACACCACTTTCCTCCCAAAGTGTTTTTATAGTTTGGGGATGGTCCTCTACAGAAAATACAATCATTTTCATTGCGGGATACTGTTCTTTTACAATACTTAGTAATTCTTGACCCGAAGTAATATCTCGCCTACGATGATCATCAATAAAAGATAAATCACAAATAATAGCATCATAAGGCTGTGCATCCATAGTTGCTTTCTTGATTTTCAAAAAAGCATCATCACAATAAGCACTGTAATTAACATCTGACAGTCCTAATGTTTCCAATGCTTTTTTGACTCCAACATTTACTGCATCTATATCATCTACAATTAATACTTTTTCAATCATCTTTAATCAAGTTAAACAGGAATACTAATGGTTGCCATGCAACCTGTATGTTTATTTGATTCAAATGTAAAGCTTCCATTTAGATCAGAAATACGGGAATCCACATTCTGGAGGCCACTACCTTCAGAAAGTTCCGGCACTAAGGTGGTGCCATTGTCTTTATATTCTACATACAAGGTGTTATTATTGGCTTTGGCGAAAGCTATAATCACTGCACTTGCATTACTATGTTTCTTTACATTGATCATTAATTCTTGTAAGGACCTATATAGTGCCACTTTTGTGTTTTCAGAAATTTTTACCCAATTAATATCTTGGCTTCCTTTGAGAATAAGTTTAACTTCTTGCGTCAAATTCCCGCTCATCATAAACGTCAAGGATTGAAAAAAACCAGATCCCGTATCTATAGCTTTATATTCTTTAGATATATTCCGGGTACGTTCATAAATCTGATCGACCCTTTTCAGGGTATTTTTAGGAACATTTGCAATCTCTAGTTCAGACCGAAGTCCAAAAACATCATTGGCCAATTCATCATGTACTTTTTTAGAAATCTTAGATTCTGTTTTATACCGTTCTTGCAGTTGTATCTTTTTCTGGCGTTGTTTATAATAATAGACTAAGAAAAGCAGCAGTAAAAGTATTATGATTACTGCAGAGAGATATATGTAATTCTTAAACTCTGCAGTTTTTGCCTTAAGATTACTTTCCTGGCTTTGTCTAATAGCATCTGCCTCCGCATTTTCTGCCTCATCAAGATTGTACTCATAAGACGCATATTTTTGTCTGATACGATTATTAACGCTGGCTAAACTATCATTTAAATAAGCATAACGGTTGCCATAACCCTTAGATTTAACTGCAGCACTCAATGCAATTAGATAAGAAAGAGATTCCATTTCAGCATCTGGACTTTTAATTTGTTGTGCAATAGCATATGCTTCTTGAGCAAATTTGAGCGCTAGTTTAGGTGATAACTTCTTGTGATATTTGGTGAGCAGAATAGTACTTGAAAACAACTCTCTTTTATCAGCTAGTTCTGTCCTAATGCTATATGCTTGCATTAATTGGTTAAGAGCATCTGGCGATTTGAGTTGCATTTTTGCAGAAGCCATATTATTAATAATTTTTGCATATGTTTTTTTATTATTTTTTATTTCTGGGAGTTTTGTTAGTTGAAATAAACGTGTAATTGCTTCTTCATATCGTCCCTGTTTAATTAAGACTACGGCTATATTTTGATCAATTACTGCTCTTGATAATATATCATGTTCAACTTTTAGCGCCTTCTCATACCACTCAATGGATTTGCCATAATCCTCTCTTTCTTTTGAAGCTCTCCCTAGCGCGTTATATACCCATGTAAGATCTGCTTTTTTATTCCCTTTTAAATAACGGAGTGCATTAATAGCGGAGTTCTCGGCATCAGAGTATACGCCTAAATCATTTTGAATCACAGCCACGTTTTTTAGCGCACTGCCCATCTCAATACTATCATTCAATACTAAAAATTCTTGATAAGCCTTTTGAAAATTACCTAAAGCCACTATTAAATCTCCTTCCTTTTTTGAATAAAGACCTAATTTTTTATAAGCAATCGCACGATACTTTCTATTATTCAAAGCTATTGCTTCATCTTTTAGCGTAGCTGCTACAAGAATAGCATTAGTATAATCTCGTTCTTTTGAATAAATAAAACTTTTTCTTGAAATTGATTTAAGCAACAATACTCCTTGGTTGGAAGATCGTGCTAATGCTATAGACTTATTAATATACACTAATCTCTCCTGTGTAGTTGTATTTTCTACTTTACTCAAATCATGATAATATATGATACTATCTCGGGAATAATACCTAACATCTTGACTGTGAGATGTTTTAGACATTATACATAAAAAGAGGAATAAAACTAAAGTTTGTTTCATTCCTCTAATGTACAAATCACATATTTATAGTAATCAGAAACTTGGATCCTTAAGCATCAGAATCTTCGTCATCCGGATCATTACCATCTTCACCAACCGTTCTTTGAGTGTGTTGATCTTTATCAAGCTTATCCATTGAGTCTATTGAGTATGTAGGAGAACTCATCCCTAGTACGAGCGCTATAAGCGCATAAAAAATTGCATTCATTTTAATAATTTTTAAAATTTTGAAAAAAGGGGTCACTCTCTGACAAATTGCCAGAACCTAGCTAGGGTAGTAACCCTCGAGTTTGGGAGTACTCAAGTGGGAAGTAGAAATCCTATGCGGTAGCTCTAAGCTACTTCCCAAGTGACCTATTACTAGCCGCATTGTGGATTTCCGTAATGAAAGACTTTGCGCTTTACCTTACTTGCATATAGGGTTCATTAGTCTTTCACCGAGGCAAATATGAATGGATAGGAAAAGAATAAATAGAAACAGCGCAGAAAAGAAACAGAAACGTTTTTCTCTATAATTTTGATAAACAAAATAGTATAGAAATCAATAGATTTAGAATATGAGCCAAGAACAATTTTACAGCGATATTATTAGGAATGCCTTTGCAAAAGCAGAAAAAAATTATGTAAACAACAGAAAATATAAACTAGCAGAAATCATCTCAGGAAAGATTGAAGAAGATTCCAATGTAATAGTCACAAGAGAGACTTTTGTTAATTATTACAATAAGTACATTGAGAAAAAAGAAGGAATCGCGATACCTAAACACGAAAACATAGAGTTGTTATGCCACTATATTGGATATGATTCTTATCAAGAATTTTTACAAAAAAAAACTAATTCCACAGAAACAAAACCTATTAAAGGTTCATTTAAAAATAATAGAATATTAATCATCTTATGGACCTTTGCAATTCTAAGTGTTGCTTTGGGAACATACACTATAGTATCAAAGAGATTAAATAAAGATGAATGCATGTTGTGGGTTAACGACCATTACGAGCAAGTAGATTGTGCGGGGAAACAATTAGAAAAACCTTTAGACAAAGAAACTTTATCAGAAATGAAGCAATTGTTTTCTCTATGCAAGGACGATACCTTTTTTTTACCAGACGACTCACCAGTGGTTTGGTATGACAAGCATCATAAAGTACTTACATTTTTCACAATGCCTGGTATTCATCCTACAAACGGAAAAACACTTAAGCCTATTAGCCAATATATAATTAACAAATATGTAAAAGATTGCGAGTAAAGTTAATTCAACTTATAATGCACTTTATTTTCTTCTAGCGTATCCAATAATTCTTGAGAAATCTTAACTTTTTGTTTTCGACTAGGCATTTTTACATAAAGCTGTTCTTCTTTTTCTGATTGAGAGTCAAAGACTTGAAAGTGTAATTTTCCATCGCCTTTATGACTGTCAAGTATCTCTTTTATTTCTTGGATACGGGCTTCGGCAATTTCATTAATATCCATGTTTATGGTGAGTTTTTTCGCGTAAGCGTCCATCACATCTTGTAACATCTGGAAACTATTAAACTGTGTACGAGGCTCGCTCTTCTTACCTGTATCCTTGTTAGTCCATCCTTCTTTTACAAAGACTTTAGCATGTATAAAGCTATTGGGAATCAAGAAGTGACGATGTTTTAAGTATTCTTCACCAAACATTCTAAACTCAAAAGTATCATTAAAGTCCTCTATCGTAAATAATGCCCATCCTTTTCCGTTTTTAGAAATACGGTGTTGCACGTCTGATATTACTCCGCCAAAGGTGAGTTCGCGATTAATATATTTTTCCAGAGTATAAAAATGAGAGACATTAGCATTACAAAA
>JALZVV010000081.1 GCA_023299935.1 Dokdonia sp. | reverse complement strand
CCTGCTTGCTGTGCGAGATAATTAAATAAGGTAAGCTCGCCCTCTATTTTTGTTTTAGGCGTTAATTGATAGCCTAAATGTGCATAATAATTACGACTGGTATATCTAGAATTATCACGCCAGCCATCTCCTTCTTTATAATTGAAGTAAGTGTAGTAACTAAACTTCCCTACTGTTCCACTTAAGCTATTAAAAGTAGTCAAGAGACCAAAAGAACCTGCGGTTTGTCTCGAAACTAGCTCTATTTTTTTTGTGGTCGTAGGACGACGTAATTTAAAATTAATAAGTCCGCCAAACTGGGTGCCATATTGCAAAGAAGCAGCACCTCTTACCACTTGTATTTCTTCTAATGCCTCTGCGGGCGGAGTATAATAACTCTCTGGATAGCCTAGGACATCTGCGCTTATATCGTAATTATTTTGCCTGATATTAAAATTAGATGAACGATTGGGGTCAAGACCTCTCCCGCCTATATTTAATTGCAAGCCAGCATCTCCATTCTCATAAATATTAAGCCCCACTACCTGACTGTAAATCTGTCTTGGGGCATTTGCTGCAAGATTTGCTGTAAGTTGATCCAAGACTACAACTTCACTTTTCTTACCTGCATAAATAGCCGTACCTTCTACTTTTTTGAGCCTTCGAAGCGCAAATACTTTTTCTCTACGCGTAGATAAAACTACTTCAGAAAGTGATTCTCCCAAGGCTTTAAGTTTATAATCCTTTACCTCATCCCGGTCTATGGTTATTTGTTCTTCTACCAAGTCATAGGCATAACCAAAAACTACCATAGAATAAGTACCTGAAGGAACATCTTGAAATATAAAAGTACCATCACTAGTTGTTTGCACCGCTAAGCTGGCTTCCCTCAAATAGAGCTCTACATCTGCCACGGCAGCTCCGTTCTGGTCTGTAATGATTCCAGAGAATGTATGCTGAGCATACAAGCAAAAACTCATCAATGTGCTAATAATACAGCTATATACCTTTAATTTCATCCTTAAATGGAGTTATCCAAGTTTTGTGTTTAAATGATTCTTTTTCTTGTGTTAAGTCTACGTTTGGGTTTATAAACTGCGTACTTAACCTTCCATTAAGTGCTACTTGCACCTCTGCGTATACTCCAACATTTTGATGCCCTTGCGCTTCAAAATGTTTGCGAAGATAGTGCGCATATTCCAATATTAGGTCTGGTTGAAAACTCATTTGTTTTTCTTGCAGCGGCGTTAAAAAATCGCTGTTATCTACATAGAACCTTCTTCCTGTAACTTTATCCACTATCTTAAACTGTGCATAGCCCGATTTTTCCATAAGCATCACCCGCCAGGAGAAACGATAGCCCTCTTCTGTCCAGAATAACTCTCCTGGATAAAGGAGGTAACGCCAGGGCAGCACAATTTGTATCACAAAGAATATGGCTATAATCGTATGTTTTAAGCCCCATCGATTTGGAGATTCCTGTACTATTCTTTCAGTTGTTTTAAGTAGGTTTTTGGGATAGTGTAACGCTTTCGCGAAAGCGTTAATAATCTTTTTATGTACTCTAGCATCAAAGAAAATCAAGGCGCTTACAATCATAATGTACGGAAACATCCCAATAGGGAATAACACTCTAGTTAAAACGTGAAAAATGACTACCATCACAAAGGCCAAACTTCTTGTAGGTTTGTAAAACAGAAGAAAAGTAATAAACAAATCGTAAGCAGCTCCTATCCAACTAAAAGCATATTGTGCCCATTCTTGACCTAAAAGATGACCTATAAAAGGGATATCAAACTTAGACGGAAGCCATATTTTAAGTGGCATCGCCTCAATAAGCCAATCACTATTAAGCTTTGCCAGGCCAGCATATATGTAAACGATAGCTAGCAATAGTTTTATACTATCAATACTCCATTTAGGAATATGTCCATTTGCTTTATTATTTTGTCTAGCATCTACAGAAAAGTAGTTTGCTGCGGGCAAGAATATAAGCAAGAAGCTTAGTATACTTATAAAATAATAATGGTTTAGGTATGTGGTTTTATCAATAAGCTCGATATAAGTAAAGGTGATGAAGAAGCTAATAATAGCTACTTTATATTTATAACCTATCGTCACAGCAAAGGCACTCAAAGCACAAGTCGCAAATAAAACATAGGTATAGACTCCAAAATCTTGTACCCATTGAAAGCCATAGAACTTAAAATGAAAATCAGGTTGAATATAAAATTTATCAATCCAGCCATAACTCCAAAACCGAATAATACTAACTAACATAAGTAAACCAAAAAAAACACGAAAGACCGCCAATGGAGCGGCCTCTGTGGCTGTATTTAAATATGTTGCTATTCTTGTCAATCTAATTAATCTCCGTCTGCGTCAGAAAAATCAATACTAATGCTCATCGCACTAACCATATCTACTTTAATAAGAGGCACAATCACTTGCACTTGATCATAAGCGTTCAAGAAGTTTGTGGGTGGAGCGGCTTCTAATTCTGTAGCAAATAACCCTAATGCTTGCACTGAACTACGTGCAGTATTAAACTGGTTATTAATTACCGTATTTAGATCTACTCCGTCTTTTACGGTATTTAATGCATCGAGATAACTGCTCAGGCTCTCGCCTTGAGCACCACCATTATAGGCTACACCATTAAAAAAGTCTTGTACAGCATCTAAGCCTTCAAGAAATAATTGCTTAGAAATCGTACCATTATGAAATGCCTCAATGTTTTGCGGATTAGGTGTTCCTGAAAATACACCTCCCGGAATTCCCATTTTACCTGCTCTTAGAAATCGTTCGTAATAAAAAATGTAATCATTTACCATTCTATCTGCAGATGCCGTCACCGAAGAGCCATCATTTGCTACAAAAGTATCCCTAAAGTTATCTTGCCATTCATCTCGAACCTGAGTAGAGAGATTGATAATATCTGTGATAATATCACTTAGGTACTGTTGTGCATTGGGATTAGCAGTAAACTGGGCAATAATAGTTGCATCACTATCCTCTCCAAAAAGAAGAAAATCTAAAGCTGGAAATCCTTTTGCTGTTCTATTAGAGGATAGCGAAAGATCATAAGTGCCATTGTCAATATTTGTAGTAATCTGGTCTGTATCTGCAGGATAAATATTTATGTTAAGTCGCAAGCCTACTGTTTCTGCTGGACCTATCTCAAATAAAGAGATACGCTGCCAAGTAGTGTATGTCGTTAACCAAGTATTGCGCAATACGTCTAAAGTAGCTTGACTGGGAGTTGCATTAAATGTATCAATAGCCTCCTCTAATGTAGTTGCTTGGTTTACAAAATCTTCATACCCTGGCATGATGATATTATCTGCCCAGTTCTCTAACAAAGCGCTTCTGTCAAACATAACATTGTTAGGAGTATCACTACCGCCAGCATTATCATCACTAGAACAAGCATATATTGCTAGTACTATAACTAAGAGTGCAACTATTTTTTTCATATTCGCCAAAATTTAGAAAGGGAACCTAAGTTCCCTTTACTATTATTTTTATTAATTTATTGTCCCTGCCTGATCCACTGTAAATGTAAAGCGCTCTGCAATTGTTTCAGACATTGCATTTAGAGCTTCTGGAGTCAGGTCCCAAAAACCATCACCTACTGTAAGTGTATCTATAAAATCTAACACTTCTATATTACTAAAGTACGGTGCATTGGTTGCCGTATTTCTTGTAAACTGTAAGCTATAGATAAACCCAAAGCCTTCAGAAAGATCGTGGAATGCAGCTCCAAAATCATTATTCTCAATACCCATTCTACCCTGTTGTAGGTAATATACTGATCGTATCCCTATTACTTGAGAAATTAAATCTCTTAAGATGGTTGCCTGTTCATCACGTACAGTGTAATTCTTAGCTGCAATAGCTGCACGTCCTAGCTTATAGGCATCAAATATATCTGCTGCAATACCTCCAAAATCTGTTGTATCATCTTCTACCCTTCCAATATATTTGCTTAAGAAGCTATCATCATCCCCTATAGTAAGGTTAGGATTGGTTAGGTCTACTGAAGTACCATAAGCGTACCCATAGGCTTCATCCCAAAAGTGCTCCATATTAGTATATGGATCTCCGTCTGATAACACATCATTATCATTATCCTCTCTATTAGTTCCTGCATCTAGCAACGAGGTACTCAAGTAATTATTAAGCGCCTGGTCAACCATAAGAGCTCCTATAAAACCTTTAGTTACCGCTTGATTATATTCCAATCCTTGCGCGTTTACATAACGTGTACTACCACCATCTGCTATCTGACCGGCTACACCAGGTGCTGCGGCAGTTTGTGTGGCAGGAAAAACCTCGTCTATTTGAGCAGCCATTAAATCCTCAAAGAACTGCTTAATCTCAGCAGAAGCTGCTGCGTTCCCTTCAAAATAATCTTCTGAGTCAGCTATTTTTCCTCTTACGTTTCTATCAGACTCATTTAAGTCTTGATTCTCAAAAGGATCATTTTCATTAGCATACATATCTAATAATAACTGAAAGTCTGCAATATCAAAATCTCTCATAGATGCAATCAATTCTTCTGCCATTAAAATTCTAGAAGTTTGTCCAGAAAAACTTACTGTGCTTTCTCCATCTCTGTCAAAAACATAAGTAGCAGGAGGAACTACTACTACGTTTTGAGGGTCATCCATAGGTTCTTCTACAATAATCGTTGCATCATCATCACTATCACAGGAAGTAATGAAGATTGAACTTAGTGCTAAAATCGTAAGGGCAAATATTTTTTTCATTCTTATTTAGATTAAATTAAAATAGTATAATTGTTTACGACGACAAAAATACTATCTAGAAAGAGTCTAAACAAGTTTATTTGTAATTATTCTAAATAAAAATAGCGTTAAAATTATACTGTTTTGATTCACAGTAATTTATTAGAAAAAGATATTATCGCATTATTTTAACGAGCACCTCTTTTAATAGATCTGGAGTTGCAAATGAACTTGATCCTACTCCCTTACTCTTTACATCTACCTCCCTAATATAGGCTATTGCAGCACTCACCTTTTTCATAGGATAATGACGCCCTGCAGTCACATACTCACTAACAAAAAATGGATTCACGCCCAGTGTTTTGGCAACCGTAGCTTTATCTTTTTGGGGTAGTCCGTGATATTTGAGCAAGCGTGTAAAAAAGTTATGTAATGAGGATACGGTAAGTACAAGTGGATTTGCTTTAGGGTTTTGTGTAAAATACTGCACGATACGTTGTGCCTTTACAATATCCTTCTCTCCTACAGCTTTTAGCAGTTCAAAGGTATTGTAGTCTTTGCTTATTCCTATATTCTCTTCTACCAGCTCAGGGCTTATCTCTTGTTCTTTAGAGATGACCAACATTAATTTGTTGAGTTCATTCGTAATCTTCCCGAGGTCTGTACCTAAGAAATCCCCTAACATTTGCACTGCTTTGGGAGTGATTTTATAACCCGCATTACGCAAAGCATTGCTTATCCAAGGCCCCACTTGATTATCATACATCTTCTTAGTTTCCAGAAGAATCCCATTCTTTTTTATGGCTTTGGCCAGGCCTTTTCGCCCATCCAATTTTTTGTACTTATAACAAAGCACGAGAACGGTGGTAGGTTGTGGATTTTCGGCATAAGGCGTTAACTGCTCAATAGTACGGGATAAATCCTGCGCTTCCTTAACAATAACTACCTGCCGCTCTGCCATCATAGGATAGCGTTTTGCATTACTTACAATATCATCTACGCTTACATCTCTTCCGTATAGAATCACCTGATTGAAGCCTTTCTCTGCTTCATCAAGAACATTTTTTTCAATATAATCGCTGACTTGATCAATAAAATAAGGTTCATCGCCAAAAAGGAAATATATAGGCTTGATCATCCCATTTTTTATATCAGAAAGTATCGTATTGACTGCTTGCACTATTGTAGTTTATGAGTAATAATAGTATTTTCGGGGGATGCAACAACTGCACTTTCCTTCCTATCACTTTACGCTCAAAAATAGGGAAAACAAACCGTATATATTTGATGAAATACGCAAAAAATATGTGCGCCTCAACCCCGAAGAATGGGTTCG